>JBFMGC010000136.1 GCA_040752815.1 Candidatus Zixiibacteriota bacterium | reverse complement strand
ACTTACACTTTAACGGTTGAAAACCCTGCGAACGGTTGCACGGCCACGGATGCCGCTCTGGTTACTCAGAACATCACCAAACCCAACGTGAGCGCAGGGGCCGACAAGATCCTCACCTGCACGGTAACCCAGATCAATCTTTCGGGATCTTCGAGCACGCCAGGTGTGACATTCAACTGGACTGCCACGGGCGGCGGTCACATCGTTTCTGGTGGAAACACCGCGACACCGCTGGTTGACGCCGCGGGTATGTACATCCTTACCGTCACTAATCCAGTCAATGGTTGCAGCGCAAGCGACACCGCCCAAGTCACAACGAATCGCACGAGCCCGAATGCGAACGCCGGTGCAGACAAAGTACTCACTTGCACGGTGACTCAGATCAACTTGTCCGGTTCGTCGAGCACGCCGGGTGCGATCTTCTCATGGACCGCCTCCAACGGCGGCCACATCGTGTCGGGTGGCACCACAGCCACACCGCTCGTCAATGCGGCAGGCACTTACGTGCTGACTGTGACTGATCCAGCCAACGGGTGCACCGCATCGGACACGGCATTGGTGACGGCCAATGTAACACCTCCGAATGCGGATGCCGGTCCCGACAAGATCCTCACCTGTGTCGTGACACAAGTCAATCTGTCAGGGTCATCCAGCACTCCGGCTGCAACCTTTAGTTGGGTGGCTTACAATGGCGGTCACATTGTATCCGGAGCCTCGACAGCGACGCCGCTCGTGGATGCTCCTGGAACTTACGTGCTGACCGTGACCGATCCGGTCAACGGCTGCACTGCAGTCGACACCGCACTGGTCACCTCCGACCTGGTTCCGCCCAACGCGGATGCCGGCGCCGACAAGGTCATTACTTGCTCAGTCATTCAGCTGAATCTCTCAGGATCATCAAGCACACCGGGCGCGACCTTCATCTGGGTTGCGAGCAACGGTGGCCATATCGTCTCGGGTTCAACTACAGCGTCTCCGCTGGTCGATGCGGCTGGGACGTATACTCTGACAGTCACAAATCC
>JBFMGC010000135.1 GCA_040752815.1 Candidatus Zixiibacteriota bacterium | reverse complement strand
CGTGTGGGGAAAACTTTCGAAGTTCCCCCCACCGGATGGCCCGCACCTCTTCACCCCCACGCGTGTGGGGAAAACCCAATAGCGCCACGACCAGTCCTTGTATTAAGATCAGTAGCCATATTTCACTTGACTCAATGTAAATGCTATGGTATATTCTTAGAATATTTGTACTAATAATATCCCTTTAGTCCAAAAAGTGAGGATCTCTTCTTTGGTGATCGCCCGCCCGATCACCCATAGCAGGCGAAGGTGAAACATCGAGTAATACTGTGGAGCGTAGACATAATATGGATAATTTGTGTACAATTAGTCGATATAGAACAGGCTTCAACGAGAAACAACATCCAAAGGAGTAACAGACATGTCACCAACAAATAAGGACGTTAAAATTCACGCCACCCGCGATGCGAGGGAAGCTGGGGACGGGCGTGCCTTTACCCGAGACGGATACGAAATCACCGAACTGTGCGCCACGCTGAACGGCCGGGTGATCACCCCCGATGACCCCGGCTATGACCAGGCGCGCACCGTTTTTTCCGGCGAGTTCGACCGCCGGCCGGCACTCATCGTTAGGCCCACGGATGCAAGCGATGTCGCACGCGTCATCTCGCTGGCACGCGAGAGCGGGATCGAGCTTGCCGTGCGCAGCGGCGGGCATAGCGGCGCCGGTCACAGCGCTTCAGAGGGAGGCATTGTGCTCGACCTGCGGGACATGCGGGCTCTCGACATCGATGTCGAACATCGCACGGCGTGGGCTGAGACCGGCTTGACGGCAGGCGAATACACAACCAAAGCGGGTGCCTACGGGCTGGCCACCGGCTTCGGCGACACCGGCTCGGTGGGGATCGGCGGGATCACGCTGGGCGGCGGAGTCGGTTACCTGGTCCGCAAATACGGCCTGACGATCGACGATCTGCTGGCGGCCGAGGTGGTGACCGCCGATGGCCAGCTCCTGCGCGCCGACGCCGATACCCACCCCGACCTGTTCTGGGCGCTGCGGGGCGGGGGCGGCAACTTCGGCGTGG
>JBFMGC010000134.1 GCA_040752815.1 Candidatus Zixiibacteriota bacterium | reverse complement strand
TTATTCACATACTCACGCACCAGCCGGCCATCGTAGGTGTATAGGTACGAAGTTGTGGTCAGATCGCGGCACACACAGTCCCCGGGACCGCCAGCGGCGGGGGCCACTTCATTGGGATTGAGCGATCCTTTGGTTGTTGCCGGTTGGCCCGGAGGCGCGTTCTTCGCCCGCAGGCGGTCGTCGGCAGCCGAGTCGCTCCCCAAGTTGATACCCGCCGGATCGCCACAAATACAGTAGTGGGCTCTGTTGAACACTTTCTTCACCCGCTGCCGGTCAGCATCGTAGGTAAAAGTCAGGGTATTCGCCCATGGGTCGGGGGGATACTTGTTGATCTCGATGAAACTGTTGAGATTTCGGTAGTCGGTCTGGAAGATGCGGGTCGGCTCAGTTCTCAGATGGCCATTCCCCCACCACGTGTAATCGGTTACTGTGTCCTGAGGAGTGTTGGTGATCCGTTTTAGCCGGTTGGAGCCGGGATGGTATGTGAGGTGGAAGCCGGATGTGGATGAGCCGAGTTTCCGGTACAAGACATTGCCGGCGCGGTCGTAGCGGTAGATCTCATCGCCGGTGGTGTCGGCACCAGCCTCCCGACGGTGCCAGCGAGCTAACCGTCCGACTTTGTCGTAGTTGACCAGTTCAGTTGAACCGGGAAACGTGCTCAGCTTGCTGCCAACCGTGTCGGGATCTCCCGTATACGATCCTGGGTAACCCAGTGCCTCGGCGAAATGATCGCCGCTGCCAGTGGCAACACCCGATACCGCCCCGGTATCGTTGATTGCTGTCAGCCAGTCGCGAGGGTTGTATTTGTAGTCGATCGTCTGACAGACAGACGCCACGGTCGTCTTGTAGACATGGCTGCGAATGCCGCCGGTGGGCCAATACGAGAGACTGTCGTACCGGTATGGTGCTCCCGACACTCCGACACCGGCCAAACGGTTGGCCATGTCATAGGTGTAATGGACTGTGGGGAAGACGGGCCCGACGGTCGTCGCTTGTGTTGAGAGATTGCCCTGCCAATCGTAGGTGTA
>JBFMGC010000133.1 GCA_040752815.1 Candidatus Zixiibacteriota bacterium | reverse complement strand
GACGGTTTCCGCCCGATTGAAGGTGCGTTTGCCGATTCGACAACTTATCCCGATTATCAATACGGTTATTCGGGACATTATCTGTCGAAGGACTCCAACATCGTCATGGAATCCGAATACTTTGCACCGACCGATCCCGACAGCTGCAGCTTCATCGTTTTGAAGCAGCGCTTTGTCAACAACTCGACCAAGACTTATACCAATATGTTCTTCGGTGATGCGGTTGACTGGGATATTCCTTCGGACTCCGGCAGTGAAAACGGTTCCGATTTCGACGCTACTCGTAATCTGATGTATATGTACGGTGCCGAGTATGATGTTGACAGTATCGAGAACAACGACTGCGTTCTGGCCGATCAGCGCTTCGGCGGTTTCTCATTCTACGCCGGCTTCAAGCTGCCGCATTATAGTGAAACCGGCGATCGTTATACCGTTCCTCGCGCTATGTGGACCGAAATGAACGCCGACTTCGTTTATCCGACCGGCGGTTTTGTCCCTCAGGAACTGTATAACATGATGACCAATACCACCGGTTATTTGGTCTGGGCGTCGACCGATGAGACCATGGAAGATTCTCTCTATCAGGATCTGCACATGGTTTCGGTCTTCACGCAGAGGACATTTGCCCCGAAAGACACCATGGTGTTCGTCAAGATATTGTCGACCTCGAATACCGGCGAAGCGACCCTGTTGAGCAATATCGACAAGGCCCGCGCCTGGATCGCGGCTCGTCCCGATATCTTCACCTGGCCGGAAGTGACAGCGCCTCCGTGCTGCTGCAACAAGCCAGGAGATTCGAACAACAACGGTTCGGTTAACATTCTTGACGTGACTTTCACGATCAGTTACCTCTACAAGAGCGGCCCGCCGCCTCCGTGTCCGGCTGAAGCTGATGCTAACGGTAACTGCTCGGTTAACATTCTTGACGTGACCTACACCATCAGCTACCTGTATAAGAGTGGTCCTGCACCGAAGTGTCCGGACTTTAGCTGTGCCTTGTGCGTTGGTGCCAACTAGGCATGTCATGGCGTGATGCCGTTGCGGATCGGCTCGACCGATTTTGACGGCAGAGCGAGTAGATGAGTCAAAT
>JBFMGC010000132.1 GCA_040752815.1 Candidatus Zixiibacteriota bacterium | reverse complement strand
CTCCGGGCCGAGATAGCGTGAGCGGGGACCCATGTCGCGGTGCGTTAGCTTGAACCACGCCTTGGCGAACGCCTCGGCAATCTCATCCGGGTTCTCGTGGTAACGTCGCGCAATCTGGTTGTAGATGGGGTCCATCTTCATCGCCATGTCCGCCGTGGTCATCATGGGGGCGTGCCGTTTCGACGGATCGTGCGCGTCGGGTACCGTACCCGCACCAGCGTCGCCCTTGGGCTTCCATTGCCACGCGCCAGCGGGACTTTTCGTCAGCTCCCAGTCATATTTGAACAGGGTTTCGAGATAGCTGTTGTCCCACTGCGTCGGCGTGGGAGTCCATGCGCCTTCGATACCGCTGGTGATCGCATCGACGCCGACACCCGTGTTAAAGGCGTTCTTCCAGCCCAGTCCCTGATCGATGATGGTGGCACCCCCAGGATCAGCACCGACGTGCGTCGCTTCGCCGGCACCGTGACATTTACCAAAGGTATGCCCACCGGCAGTGAGCGCGACGGTCTCCTCGTCGTTCATCGCCATCCGACCAAAGGTTTCGCGAATATCGCGCCCTGAGCCGACCGGATCGGGTTCGCCGTCTGGCCCTTCCGGGTTCACGTAGATCAGTCCCATCTGAACGGCAGCGAGGGGATTCAGGAGCACCCGATCTTCTTCGTAACGCTCATTGCCGAGCCAGGCTTTCTCAGAACCCCAGTAGATGTCTTCCTCTGGCTGCCAGACATCCACGCGCCCGCCGGCAAAGCCTAACGTCTTGAAGCCCATTGACTCAAGCGCGCAGTTGCCGGCGAAGATCATCAGGTCGGCCCAGGAGATTTTCTTGCCGTATTTCTGCTTGATGGGCCAAAGCAACATACGCGCTTTGTCGAGGTTGGCATTGTCTGGCCAACTGTTGAGGGGTTCAAACCGCTGGCTACCCGAACCCGCGCCGCCGCGACCGTCGCCAATACGATACGTGCCGGCGCTGTGCCAAGCCATCCGGATGAAGAGCGGCCCATAATGGCCGTAGTCGGCTGGCCACCAGTCCTGGGAGGTGGTCATCAGCTCATAGATATCTGCCCTTAAGGCAGCTAAGTCAAGACTCTTGAACTCCTCAGC
>JBFMGC010000131.1 GCA_040752815.1 Candidatus Zixiibacteriota bacterium | reverse complement strand
GGTCGGTCAGGTGCAGCACGTCCACGTCCGCCGTCGAGCCGGACTCGTCGTCGATGTAGTCGTTGCCATCGCCCAGTGCGTAGAAGTAGGTGTCGCTGCCGGCACCGCTGTTGAATCGATCATTCCCGAGGCCTCCCCAAAAGATGTCGTTCCAATCCGAGCCGCCGATCGTGTCGTTGCCACTGGTGCCCCGGATCCAGGCATGGGAATTGATCGTGGCCAGATCCCAGCTCGTACCGTCTGCAAACTCGATTTTCTCGATGCCCCAGTTCGCCGTCTTCGAGTAGAACTGGTAGTTGACGGTTACGATCTGCCCCGTGGCGATGACGCTGATCGCCAGATCGCCGCCGACCCGGCTGAACGTCAGGTCGCTGGCATTCAGATCCGTGAAACGCAGTGTATCTATCTCGGCCGTCGATGCGGACTCGTCGTCGATACGATCGTTGCCGTCGCCCGACGTGTAGACGTACAGATCGCTGCCTGCATTCCCACGCAGATAGTCGTTGCCCAGGCCGCCGGACAGAATGTCACTTCCGGAGGAACTCGATATCGAGTCGTCCCCGGTTCCGCCCCGATACCATGACGCGGCCACAATCTGGTTGCGGTCCCAGGACGTACCATTGGCAAAAGCCACGGTTTCGATGCCGTTATCGCCGTTGAATTGGTTCTCGACCTTCAGAGTTTCTCCGCTGGAGACGACTTTGACAAAGAGGTCGTTGCCGGAGCGGCTGAACTCGACATCTGCGATGTTGAGACCGACGAGCTTGACCGTATCGCCACTGCCGTCGGACGCGACACTACCCTCGGCGATCGTGTCGTTGTCGGAGCCCAGGCCGAAGAGATAGGTGTCGGCGCCGCCATGGCCGACCAGGCGGTCATTGCCACCACGGCCGTCGATGGTGTCATTGCCGGACGAACCATCGATGGTTTCACCGGCGCTGGTGCCGATGAACCAGGCCGCGGCGAGAATTTGGGCTCGATCCCAACTGGTGTTGTCGGCAAAGCGAACCTGCTCGACCCCGTAGTTAGTCGAATTGAAGTGATCCTGAACCTTCAGGACCTCGCCTGTGCTATTGATGGTGATGTACAGGTGATTGCCGAGACGACCGAAC
>JBFMGC010000130.1 GCA_040752815.1 Candidatus Zixiibacteriota bacterium | reverse complement strand
GACGATCGCACTGGACAATATCTGCCAGAAGCCGAAAACGAATGTCCAGTTGTGTGCGTGGGTCACTGACAAGGATACCCCGCTCGCGTCACTGACCGTGAATCTGTTCTACCGCAACAGCCCGGCATCCTCATACACGTCGGTGGCCACAACTCGAACCGATAGCACATTCTGTGCCACGGTACCATCCAGCCAGCTGCTGTGTACCGGGGACAGCATCCAGTATTACTTCACAGCCTCGGATGGTGAGCACACGGTCGGGAGTCCCCCGACCGCGCCGGTCGGGCATCACGCTTTCCCAATCTGTCCAACCAATGCCAACGCTGGGCCGGATAAACAACTGACCTGCTCTGTGACTCAGGTTCAGCTGTCGGGATCGTCCACGACAACAGGTGTAACATTCTCGTGGTTGGCGTCCAACGGCGGCCACATCGTCTCGGGTGGTTCGACGGCGACCCCGACCGTGGATGCGGCCGGAACCTACGTTTTGACCGTCACCGATCCGACCAACAACTGCACCGGCAAAGACACTGCGCTGGTGACGCTTAACACGACGAAGCCGGTTTTAAGTTGCTTAGGTGACACTCTCACATGCGACAGCACACAGGCTACGGCATCAGTGATCTCTTCGCCATCGGTGGGAGTCACTTATCTCTGGACTCCAGCGCCTGTGAGCGGTCAGGGCACATCTGCTGCCCGTTACAACACATCTGGTGCCAAGAAAGTCGTCGTGACGATCACAGCCACCGGATGCAAAGACTCCTGCACAGCAACGATTGTCCAGAATATCGCGGTGCCCAACGCCAACGCCGGCTCAGACAAAGTCCTCACCTGCCTGGTTACACAGATCAACCTGTCGGGCTCCTCAAGCACGCCCGGCGCCACTTTCAGTTGGGGTGCCTTCAGTGGCGGACACATCGTGTCCGGCGGCAACACCGCCACGCCGCTGGTTGACGCGGCCGGGACCTACATCTTAACCGTACGCAATCCAGTTAACCACTGCAGCGCTCAGGACACGGCGATCGTCATCATCGATCGCGCCAAGCCTGTTCTCACCTGCACCGGTGACGAGCTGACCTGCGACAGCCTGTTGGCGACCGCATCGGTTGTTTCCAATCCCGCAGTCGGTGTGACCTACGCCTGGAATCCCGCGCCAATCA
>JBFMGC010000129.1 GCA_040752815.1 Candidatus Zixiibacteriota bacterium | reverse complement strand
GTTACCAGACACCCGATGCTGCCGCGTGCGGCGTGGGATTCGGCACCATCTGGCCCGGTCCTACTCCGGACCCTGGTGACGAAGGGCTTGATGCGAATACCATGCCGGTAACCTCGTCTCCGGCTGGTATGATGATTGTTCGTGGTATCATCCTCGGAGCGACTCTCCCGGCCGGAACGGATGGCACTTTCCCCGGCGGCAGTCCCTCGTTCACGATCAACGCCGGGCTTAACGCCAGTTGCCCGGGGCAGTTCGAGGTTGACACGACTTGCGCCGACCCGGCCAACCACTTTGTCTTCGTGAGAGCGTCCGGTACACCTCCGATCGTTGCGACCTTCAACAAGGGTATCATCAATGTCATTTGCAACCCGTGCCCGACCAACACCACCAATCTGGCTACCGTGAGTGCGACGGTCGGCGTGTCGGCGTCCAAGGCTCTTTCTTCCTCGGATGACGAACCCAATACCTTCGCAAAGATCTCTGGTCCCGGTGTTGTCACCACGGTAACGCCTGGCCCGCCAGCTGGTGCTGGTACCTGGTCGTACACCCCGACATGTGCCGACTACCCCGGCTTTGACGTGGTGTTCGAAGTTTACAACTCCAACGGTCAGGGCAATTGCGGCACCGCCACGTTCCACGTTGATGTGGCTGCGACTGCCCCAGTAACCAGCAACTGCGGTAACGTCTCCGTTCATTGGGGCGCTCTGGCTTCCAAGACGATCGGCGTGACCGGTGGTTGCGGTCCTTACACCTTCAGTGGTGGTGCTCCTGGCTCTGTCGATGTGAATGGCGTGTGGACATACGAGTCCAACTGCCAGTCCGTCGGCGACCATGCGATCTCCGTCACCGTGCAGGATGCGGCTGGCGGATCGGCCTTCTGCAACTTCACATTGTCGGTCACCAATGATGCCCCGGTTTGCTCGAATCCTGCTGACGTGACGGCCCCGACTGGTGTGCCGCTCGCGATCACCATGGGTCCGGCCAGCCAGTCTGACGGCGATGCCCTGACCTACGCTCAGTCCGGTGTGTGGCCGGCATGGCTCAGCATCTCCGGCAATCAGATCGTGGGCGCCCGTCCGTCCGGTGACAACACGCCCTACAGCGTGTGCTTCACCGCTTCTGATGGTTGTATGACCTCGGCTCCGTGCTGCGTGAACGTGCTGTTCGAATCCCCGTATCAGA
>JBFMGC010000128.1 GCA_040752815.1 Candidatus Zixiibacteriota bacterium | reverse complement strand
GTAGCGGCTAAGTTTGTCGGCGTCGTGGGCGCCGCGGTGTCCGCCACCAACGTCACGCTGACCATACTGCTGAGTGCGGAGTTGTTGGCACGGTCAAATGCGCCGATGACATAGTAATATGTTACGCCGTTGACAAGGCCGGAATCAACATAGTAGTTTAGCGGCGTCTTGGCGATTTCCACCCCCGGGTCTCCTTTATACACCCGGTAGTGGTCTATGCCGGTATTGTCCGTTGATGCGGTCCAGGTGAGTTTGATGGTGCCGGGACCCTGCTCGGTAACCGAGATATTAGCCGGCGAGGTCGGGTTAGTGGTATCGGTGGAAAGAGGTGCCAGTGCGAAGTTCTGCGACCGGCGCTCGCCTGCTGTCAGCGCCGTGAGTTGGACACTGGCGGATAGGATGAAGCCGTCTGCCTTTGCCCAGGCGGAAAACGTCTCGTCGGCAGGCAGTCCGATAAATCCATAATTGCCCTGCTGGTCGCTCATCGCCTTTAAGGTCAACTGGTCCTGGAAACTCAGGGGCAGACGAATATCGGCTAAATATAACGTTAAAGAGGGCGAGATGTTGAGCAGGAAGCCGCCGGAGACGAGAGTCTTTTTGCCGCCTCCGTAGGTTACCTCCAACTCCACCCGGTAGGCGCCGGTGGCGAGTGTTTTCCCTGCCGCGACTGCCTCGGCGATAATATGCTGTAACACCACGGATACGCCGTTCTCGTTGGCGGAGACAAACACGTTTTTATCCGGCAACCCCAGCGACCATTTATAGCCGGTGATGGTTGCCCCGGGCGGCGGGATGACGTAAAAGGTGTCGTCCGTCAGGTCAGCGGTGTTCTTGTTGTCGTATCTCAATCCGCGGATGACCGGCGGTGTCTGGAGCGTGACGATGCCGCCGTAGATGGGGCTGTTATCCACGCTGTTGGTTACCTTGCCGGTGAGTTCGGCTAACTGCGTCACGGCAAGCGGCTCTAATGCAAAATCCACGTTACTGACCGGTAACCCGGGTGAGAGTTTGACAAACTGGCTGGATAGTTTATAGTTGTTGGCAGAGCCGTTGATAGGCACTAAGGTGTCGGCTTTAAACACGGTGATGTTCCTGAGTGTATAGGTGCCGTCTGAGGCGGAGTGTGTCTTGGCACCGCCGCCGAAGATGAATGCGCCTTTGATGGGATTGCCTGCCGTGTCCTTGACCGTGCCGGAGACGGAAGCGGTCTGTAGTTGCGCCACGACCCATGCCCAAGGGCGGATGCC
>JBFMGC010000127.1 GCA_040752815.1 Candidatus Zixiibacteriota bacterium | reverse complement strand
CTGAAACGTCATTTCCCGCATGATTGCGCGGCAAATGGATCTCTACTTATTATCGCTAACACCTCGCCTGAGCTCAAACAGTTATAACCGGATTATTGCAAGTAAGTTTGTTCTTGTTTCGAGCCCTGACAGGGCGAGAATATCTCAGCCCAGGGCGCAAGCCCTGGGTACAGGATCATGTTCAAATCCGAGCCCTGTAAGGGCGAAATAGATCCCTCTAACAATAGATTGATCTTATGTCGCCCTTTCAGGGCTTGACCATTATTGATGACCGTCTACCCAGGGTTGGCACCCCGGGCTATGTTATGGCGCCCCGTCGGGGCTTGAACCGGTAATCCATTAACTTGCAAGAGTCCGGTTAAAACTCGTCCGGGGAGGGCCACCAGGGCCAGTGGTCGAACGTGTAGGTCAGGCCGAGCGACACCGACGTCTCATGCACAAGCCGGCCTTCGAGGGCCAGGGTCAGGTTCGGCATCAACCGGTAATCAAGCCCCGCGACAAGCCCGAACTGGTCGTCCGGTTTGAAACTCAATTCCTGCTCGATGGTGTTGTACGACCACACCGCCCCGATGTACGGCGTGATGAACTCGATGTCCTGTGACACCGTTGCCGCGACCTGGAACTCGTCCCAGTCCGCCCTGTGGTTCCCCGTGTCCTCCGACTCGAAGAAACGGTACTGGCCGTCCGCGCAGAAGCGCCAGCCGCCCGGGGTGGTCAGCAACACGCCCTTCAGGCCAAGGCCGACCGAGAGCCCCCAGTCGCCGTCGAATGACAGCCGGTCCACAGTCAGTTCCGACCCGCCAAGATGGATGTATCCGCCGATACGGTCCGTGAACCCGTATCCGAACTTTCCCTCCACCGCAGCCACCTCGGTACGCTCCTGGAAGTTGGTGTTCTTGTCTATCAGGTCCCGTTCGCCCCAACGTCCCTCCAGGGTTGCGGAGTATTGACCGGTCCGAAGCGGCACGATCGGGAATCCGACCGGCGCCGCATCCGCCCGGTATGCTCCGGCGAGCAATAATGCCGTAAGTAATACAACGGCCGGTATTTTCCGCATGATTCGAGTATTCATTGTCATCCTCAGAAGAAGTAGTGCAGTCCGCCGCTGACGGCGGTCTCGTCGATAAACCTGCCTTCAATGGTGATCTTGAATTGATTAGTCAGGACTGCGTCAAGCCCGAGAAACACGCCGAAATTGTTCTCCGACTCGATGTCGTCCGCGGTCGAGCCCGCTACGGTGATGTCTACGTGGTAGTCGGAGTAC
>JBFMGC010000126.1 GCA_040752815.1 Candidatus Zixiibacteriota bacterium | reverse complement strand
GAACCTACACGTTTACCCTCACGGCCACTGACGCGACCTGTTCAAGCAATACCGCCAACTTGATCTTTCAAGTCCAGGTCACGGCTTCCGGCGGAGGTGCGCCAGGAACCATCGGCGGGGTTGTCGACCTGCTGGAATTCGACACCGGCAATGGCGCGAATCCGGATATTATCCCGGTCGGCAACAATATCTATGCCATTGCATATACAGGTCCAAACGGTGACGGCTATCTGGCCACCGTGCAGATCGACGCCAGCGGACAGATCGCCAATGCCGTGATCGACACCTTGGAATTCGATTTCAGCAATGGGGATGACCCGGATATCACACAGGTGGACGGCAACATCTTTGCCATCGCCTATACGGGACCCGGCAACGATGGCTATGTGGCCACTGTCCAGATCGGCGCCGACGGCCAGATCGGCAATGCACCTCTTGATACGCTGGAATTCGAAACCGGCTACTGCTACGAACCCGATATTCTGGCGATCGGCCCCAATCTCTTCGCGATCGCCTACACCGGCCCGGATAACGACGGGTTCATCACGACCGTCCAGATCGCCGCCGACGGCCAGATCGCCAATTCGGTCGTCGATACGATCGAATTCAACAGCAGTCAAGCTTACGAGGCCGATCTGATCCATATCGCGGGCGATATCTACGCCGTGGCATACGCCGGGGCTGGAATGATTTCCGATGGATATGTGAGCACCGTGGCCATCGACAGCAGCGGCCAGATCAATGACGCGGTCCTGGACAACCTGGAATTCGATCCAAGCCTTTGCTATGATCCTGATATCGTTCATGTGAGCGGCGATATCTACGCGGTCGCCTATCGCGGCCCCGGCGACGACGGATTTATACGCACGCTGCAGATCGCCCCGGACGGCACCATCTCCAATACGACCATCGATGTGCTGGAATTCGACCCTGTGCAATGCAATGAACCGGTGATCTCAAATGTCGGCGGCGGTGTCTTTTTGATTGCCTACCGAGGTCAAAGCAACGACGGCTTTTTGGCTTCGGTGCAAATCGATGAAACAGGCCAAATCGGCAATGCGGTTCTCGATTCCCTTGAATTTGCAGCCACCGATGGGAACGAACCTTCGATCGTATCACTGGGTGGCGGGATGTTCGCGGTCTGCTATCGCGGGCCCAACGACGATGGTTTTGTGGTGACGGTCTCGATGCAATAAACGAGGTAGTGTGCATCCAGAAACAGGCAAATTCGGTCGCGGTCAAGGCGCGCGAAAAATTTAACCGCAGGCATATGGTTGATATTCCGAGGATTAAATTTTTCGCGCAACGCAGAGATCGGGCAAATTGGCCATTTCTGGATGG
>JBFMGC010000125.1 GCA_040752815.1 Candidatus Zixiibacteriota bacterium | reverse complement strand
CGTCACCGCCGGCCAATACCCCCACATCACCGACGGCACCATCGTCCTGCTAACCCTCGACTTCGACGGCGCCCTCGGCACCGCCGCCGCCAACGTCAGCATCCAACTGACACTCACCGAGGGCTAGCCCAACCGCATATCCAATTGCGGATTTCGGATCGTAGATTTCGGATTAAACAATTCCGCATTCCGCAATCACCAATCCGCAATCTCAAATCTCAAACGTCCTTCGTCCGAAACAGGATGCCCTCCTCATCCTGACTCGGCTTATCGGTGCAAGCCCGGGTCCCGCCACTTCAACTCCTCTCGGGACCCGGGCAACCGGCAACCCGACCACAGACCATATCCAATTGCGGATTTCGGATCGTAGATTTCAGATTAAACAACTCCGCATTCCGCAATCACCAATCCGCAATCTCAAAATGCGCATCAGAAACACTTACGAGTACTACACCCAGCCCAGCACCGTCGAGACCCTCTGGACCGGCCCCGGCGAACTTCACATCATCATCGCTACCACCGAATCCACCACCCCCGTGATCGTCACCTACCACGACAACACCGCCGCCAGCGGCAACGCCCTGCTGGTCTTCGCCATTCAATCCAACGCCCCCATGATCCTCATCCTCCCCGCCGAGCGCCCCCTGCGCTTCTCTGTCGGCCTGACCGTAACCACCCCGGCCAGCACAAGAGCCTACTCCCTTCTCGTGGCCTGATCCGACCACAATCTCAAAAATCCCATGACAACACTATCGACCATAAGAACCCGCTGCCGCAACCTGCTCGGAGACACCGCCGGCACAGAATTCACCGACGCCCAGGTAAACGCCTGGATCAACGACGCCCTCCAGGACTTGAGCAACCACTTCCCCCAGGTCAAGACCAAAGTCTTCACCACCGTCGCCGACCAGCGCAAATACAACTGGGAGTCCGACTTGCCAATCGCTATCCTCAGCGTCGAATACCCCACCGGCGAAGACCCGCCCGAATACCTACAACGCCGCGCCTACACCGACCCCGGCTTCTGGGAGGAGAACGGCTACTACGACTTCATCACCAGGTCGATCACAGACGCCACCTACAAACCCCTGCTGGTCATCTCCGAAGAACCCGAAGCCAACGACTACATCGAAATCACCTACCAGGTCGCCCACGACGCCCTATCCGCCGACGCCGACATAACCACCCTTCCCGACCGCTACCTCTACCTGATAGAGCTCTACGTGCGCTGGAAAGCCTGGCAAGAGCTCGCCACCACCGAAGGCATCGACCCCGACCCCATGCAACGCACCATGGCCAGCCAACTGGAACTGAACGCCTTCCGCGCCGAGCGCTCCTGGTACAACGCCCTCAAAGACGCCAAAGCCGCCGAGAGCGAGAC
>JBFMGC010000124.1 GCA_040752815.1 Candidatus Zixiibacteriota bacterium | reverse complement strand
CCCGTGTTATTGATCCCACTGATCCGACCGTCGGCGGCCTCGGAGCTTATACCTATTTCTGGGGCTCCCGTATGCTTCACTGGGATGACAACAATAACGAAATCAGAACGGTGAAAGACGCCAACTGGGATCTCGCCCAGGATATTATTGCTGACAGTACATGTACCGGCGGCGCCTGGAACGAAATGAGCTTGGGCAAGCCGATGCTGTCCGAATGCGATGGCAAGTTCTATGCGGTCTTTGTCCAGTTCCAGGATCTGGCCCATGGTATTTATAATGACTGCGCGGCTCTGAGATTGACTACCGCCGGATACCGCGGAACCGCCAACGGCGAACTGTATATCTCAGTATCCGATAACGGTGGTTATAACTGGGACGTTGCCCGTAACATGACCAACACCCCGACCCCGTGGTGCGATACCGGTGTGGCGGCGACACTCCCCTGCGAATCGGATCACTATCCTTCGGTCTCCCGTTTTGGTATGCAGGCCGGTTCGGCCGACTTCGATGTGGTTCCGGTTGTCGATCCTTCGGGTGGCAGCTATGCCGGCGATTATTATCTTGATGTTCTTTACATCAACGATAAGTTCCCCGGCTCGGTCATGCAGGATGCGGGAATCTGGTCAACCAACTTCGTGAAGTGGTTCCGGGTTCCTTGTATTGACCCCATTCCGAACCCCGTTTTGGCTTATTCGCCGAAGGAAATCACCCAGCCGACATGGGTCAAGCCGGGTGAGTCTCTAACCAAGGCTGCCAAGCTGGAGAACGTCGGTAACGCTCCGTTGACAATCAATTCCGTTTCGACGATCGAGGTCAACGGCACAGCCGGCTGGCTTGATGTCAGCGCTTCCGGGACATTCCAGATTTCGCATCTGAGCCCGAACTTTTACGATTTTGACATTTACCTGAATGCCGGCGGTGCGATCACGGTCGGACCGGCGGTTGTAACGGGTTACGTTGTCATAACTTCGAATTCGCTGGGTGGCAGCACCGATTCCATTTCGGTCGAATTGATCGTGGCCGACACGGTTCAGTTCCCCGAAGTCCTCAGTGTCCGTACCGTTTGCAAGCGTCTTGCTTTCAATAACGCCGGCAATTACGGTAACAGCGGCAACAATGGCAATGGCGGATATAACCTGAACTTCTTCGACGACTGCGATACGACCAATAACGTATCCGGTGCCGACGATCATGCCAAGGTTTATCTGTATGACGGCAGTCCGATTCTTTGCTATATCGATGCCGGCGACACCATGCTTAACTATTACATGTTTGATGCCAGCTGGCTGACCGATGACGGTTTCCGCCCGATTGAAGGTGCGTTTGCCGATTCGACAACTTATCCCGATTATCAATACGGTTATTCGGGACATTATCTGTCGAAGGACTCCAACATCGTCATGGAATCCGAATACTTTGCAC
>JBFMGC010000123.1 GCA_040752815.1 Candidatus Zixiibacteriota bacterium | reverse complement strand
AAAGCTGGGGACCGGTGGGCGGTCCCAGCCGCACATCCAACAGCACGACGGGCAATGTCCTGCTGGCCCGGAGCTACGCCTCTTACGATGAGCTATCGCGGGCCTATCAACGCCAAGCCGAGCTGTTTATGCCAAGCGGCGTAGCGCCCAGCCGGCCGGTAGTGCTTAGCGAAGGAGACCTTACGCCCGGCGACGGCCGCGTCACGAACTTTACCGATTATGATCGCAGTTCCCGCGTCACTTTCGTCACGCAGGCCAGCCCGGCCAATGCCTTGGAGCAAAGCCGGACTTTTTATGACGGGTTGAGCCGCAGTATCAAGGTCGTAGACCCCGACGGGAATGAAGTGCAGACGGTCTACGATAAAAATTCCAATGCCGTAAAAGTGACCGTCATTGAAAAGCATCCTACGGGCCGCATTGCGCCCCAGACTTTCGTAACGCTCAATGTGTTCGATAGCTTGAACCGACTTTCTCGTACCACGGACACGCTGGGCCAGACCCGGCGGTTTTATTACGACAGTCGAAATTTGCTGATCCGCAGTTCCGATGCCCAGGGGCCTGCCATTGCCGATCCGCTGGGCCTTTTTGCCGGGCAGATCAATGCGGACGGCAACGTCTCGGAGACGGTGCACGACGGCCTGGGCCGGGTGCTGTGGACCATGCGTCAGTTGACCACCGACGGCCAGGGCGGCAGTCCGCTGGACACCACCAACCCGACCAATCCCGACGGCAAGATTATTGAGACGAAAACATGGGATGCCAACAGTCGTTTGGTATCCGTCGCGGACGATAAAGGGAATATGACCGCTTACCAATACGATAATTTAAACCGCCGGCTGACCACCACGTTTGCCGACGGCACCGCCACGGTCTCGGTCTTCGATAAGGACAGTAACCTCATCCGTTACACGGATAACAACGGCTCGGTAATAGACGGCTCTTTCGATGCCGTCGGCCGCCTGGTCCAGCGGATGATCACGCCTGCGGCGGACAATGGAGTGAAAGGGACCACGCTGCAAACCTTCGAGTATGACGGGCTCTCCCGTATCACCCGCGCCACGGACAATAATGATCCGGCCAATCTGGAGGACGACAGCACGGTCAGCCGGTTATACGATTCCTTCAGCCGCATGATCGAGGAGCAGCAGAACGGCAAGGCGATCAGCGCCAATTGGACGCAAGAGAGTACTCCCGTGGATCTGACCTATCCCAACGGCCGCAAGCTCGAGTACACGCTCGATAAGCTCAACCGCCTTAAAAGCATTACCTCCGGCGGCAAGTCCATCGCCAATTATGACTACATCGGGGGCCGGATGATCGAAAAGATCCTGGGCAATGCCACCAAGCTCACTCTCCTCAATGACGCCGGATCAGCCGACGAAGGCCATGATGCCCTGGGCCGGTTGGTCAAGATGCGCCATGTCGGCCCCTCGGCCAATCTCCTGGCCGGGTTCGAGTACACCTATAACCGCGAGAATTTTAAGACGGCCACGAAAGATTTACAGACGTCGCAACTGAGCGAGATCTACAAACTCGATTCGGTCTACCGTATCGTAGACTTCAAACGCGGTACGCTCAATGCCCAGAACGACGGTATCGAAGGGACGCCGGTCAACACGCAGGCTTGGGCTCTGGACGGCGTAGGTAACTGGGCCAATACCGTAGTCGATGGCACGACCCAGACGCAAGTGGCCAACAACATGAAC
>JBFMGC010000122.1 GCA_040752815.1 Candidatus Zixiibacteriota bacterium | reverse complement strand
CGTATCGCGGAAGGTGTACTTCCAGCCCGCGAAGGATGTATCCGCACAGACAATCGAATCAAGGTGGCTATCAGTGTAGAAGGAATCGCACTGGGTCGGGATACCGCCGCCGCCCAGGGAGACCGAGTCCTTGATCGTTGAGTCGACGCAGTTCGTTGTCCCACCGGCGCAGCAGGTTGTGGCCCACTGGAAGTCGACTTTCAGGACGCCCGACTGGTCGACGCAGAACTGGCCATCCGGAGTCAGATCGTTGCCTTCGATGTGGATCGTGATCGGGTCTTCATACTGCCCGATCGGATCGCGCATGGACATCGCACGGCGGATGCATTTGCCATCCACCGGGTTGGTCACCAGCGCGCAAGGCGGAATCGAATCCGGAACGCAGAGGCTGTCGGCGTCAGAACCGGTCCAGCCGCACGAGTCGCTCCAGAAGACTTGCAGGTAATGTGCTCCGCCCTTGGCGAACCCGGTCGCATCGAGGTTGAATGTGATCGAGTTGCTGACCCGCTCCTGATAGAGGTACTGGTTGCCGTCAACAATGACCTGCAACGCGTACGGCGGGGTCCCGCCGGTAACCGAAATCGCCACCGGGTTGGTCGGGCCATAGATCTGGTAGCCGCGCACGCCGCAGAAGACCTGCAGCACACGCTGCTGACCGTTGATCGTCAACAGACTGCCCTCGATCACACGGGTCGACCAATCGAACCAGTACTGGCTCGAGCAGGCCGCCCACGCCTCGTCGGGCGTGATCGTCTTGCCAACCACGTCGGTGGTGGCGATCGCAACTTCGACCGTCTGCACCGTGTCGGCGCCCACCTGGTAGTTCAGCATGAACGGATCGAGATTGACGTGGAAGCAGACACCCGGTTCGGACAGCGACGAGCCGCCGAGCACAAACCAGTCACCAGGCTGATTGCCGGCTGCCGGACTGATGTCTTTCAGACGGCCCCAGGCGGTGACGGTCTTGATGTCGTTGCTCGCCGAGTCCTTGGCGCATGTGAAAATCGTCAGCCCGTGATATTCGTTGTCGCAATACAGGCTGCCGGGTTCCGGCTGAATCACGCAAGCATAGGCCGGAGCCTTGTCGGAGTAGCAGTACGTCGGAGTCGCATGCTGGACCTCGGCGTAACCGCACTTATCGATCGACTCGACGGTGAAGACATAGAGCCCGTGCTCGACCATGGCCGGGACCGGGTTCGCCATCGTCGTGTTCCATCTGTAGAAGCCCGAGTCAGCAACCCAGACTCCCGCCTGATGCCACGAGATGGTGTCGAGATTCGTCGTCCAGTCGATGGCGTTGGCGCTGTCTTTGCCATAGTGGATGACCATGGTGCCCAGCCACGCCGTCGTTTCGTTCTGATACCAGCGCAACTGGATCGCACCACCGGCGATGGATTGGCAGGTCAGGCCGGTCACCGGCTTGATGTGCCGGACCATGGCCGTGTCGGTCGCGCCTACGGCGTCGAAGTTCGGGCAGCTCGGCGTGTTGACCGTGCAACTGTCAACCGTGCGCACCGCGAACTTGTAAGTCGAGTCACCGGCGAATCCGGGGCGGAAGAGCGAGCAATTCACCGAATCCCAGGTTTGATATCCGGGGCCGCCAATGACCGAGTCGAGTTTCGTGCTGTAGTTGATGGTGCCGGATCCCGCGTCCCAATAGATGTAGTACTTGGCCGCACTGGAATCGGCGCCGGTCCACTCCAGAGCC
>JBFMGC010000121.1 GCA_040752815.1 Candidatus Zixiibacteriota bacterium | reverse complement strand
AATGGAATCGACGGCGGCCCCGGCGATCTGACCGGAAACAACTACTATACGGCCAGCGGAGACCTGAACTTCTCCGCCGGTGCGGACGGTCTGAAGTCGATTGCGATCACGGGATTCTCAGCGAAAAACAGTAACGGCGACACCGCCGTCGCGTTGTTCGCAATCTATGTCGATCCGACCACGGGCGTGGGCAAGGCCTACGAGGTGACCACGACGTGGGCGGCTGGCGTGAACGCCGGCGTGGGCGGCGCGGCCGGTGATTTCACCAAGGGCGGCACGTTTACGGGTACCATGACCGTTCCGGATGGGAATGGCACGAAGACCGTGACTGTTTTCACCATCGAGGTGGATTCGTCCGGCCACTACACCGTCACGCTCGATGCGCCGCTCGCTCATCCGTTCACCGATCCCGATCTCAAGAACAATGGTCCGGAGCTTAGCTACGAAGACGAACTGACGCTGAACTTCAACTATCAGGTGACGGACGGCGACAACGATCAAGCGACCGGTACGCTGAGCGTGAAAGTCGATGACGATAGTCCGGAACTAAACGGCATCCAGCAGATCACGGTCGATAACTACAACGTCGTTCACGCCGGAGCCATTGATTTCAATCCCGGTGCGGACGGTGCTGGCGGCGCCAATCTTGCCGGAAATGCACCGCCCGCTGGCATGAAGTCCGGTGGCCAGGACGTTCATTACTGGGTGAGCGAAGATGGCTCGACTCTGATCGCCTATACCGGCGCTATCGTCACGGGCAGCACGCCGCCCGGCGCAACAAACCAGGTGTTCGTGCTCGAAGTGACCGACGGCGAGCAGGGTTATACTTTCACTCAGTACAAGGCTCTCGATCTATCGGCCTCGACGTCTCAGGTCATCGCCAATCTGTTCCACTCAAACGCTCCGGCACCCTCGATTGACGTGACGACTGCCAGCAATGGCGGAAATGTCGTCGCGACAGTGACGGGTAGCGATGACGTGAACGGTTCCGCCCAGGGCTTTGGGCTTCACAGCAATAATTTCAATCCGGGTGATTGGTTGAAGTTCGATTTCAACCAGTCAGACCCGACGGTTGCGACATTCAGCTTCTTCAAGGATACGACGCTCAACTATATTGTTCACTTCTCGGACAACACGAGTCTGGTCGTCAGTAATTATTCGGCGACCTCAGCTCACGGTCTGACGATCACCGCGCCAGTTGGCGCGACGATTGTTGATGTTGAATTCGATGCCATCAGCACCAGCAGCAAGACCAAGATCGATCTCGACAGCGTCACAGTCGGAACGACCTCAGGCTCAGCAGATGCGGATTTGGCCTTCACGGCCAACCTGACCGATGGCGACGGTGACGGTGTCTCCGGCACCATCAATGTGCATATTCACCAGAACACCCCGCCGACGATCACGGTAACGCCGACGACAGGCGAAACCAATGTCGCCACCGGCCACAACCTTGTGGACGAAGCGGGACTTCCGAGCGTTGGTTCGAATGCAAACGCGCCGAGCGAAGTGACGCATGGCACGTTCACGCTGACCGATACGGACGGCGCAGGTGACATCAAGACCGTGACGATCACGGGTGTCGACTCGTCCGGACCTTTGACGGTAGCCCTCAACGGCTCCGGCGCAACTGTTCACGGCACCTACGGAACGCTGGTCATCAGCGCCAATCCGGTGATCAACGGCAGCACGGTCACCTATAGCTATACCTACACGCTGACCGCGCCTTATCACGATCCTTCTCCTGAGGCCGGCCAGAACAT
>JBFMGC010000120.1 GCA_040752815.1 Candidatus Zixiibacteriota bacterium | reverse complement strand
GGGTGTCGCGGCTCGTTTCGCCGGCGGGATAGTCCCTGCCGTAAAGCGCCCCCAGCATCGCCAGCGCCGTTTCCAGGGTGGGAGCGTTTTCGTTGGCGGCGGCATTGAGAATGGTGCCTACCGTCTCCACGCTCACCGACGGGTCGACCCGGGCGAAGAGGTCGTAGACGGCGAGGGAGTCGGTCAGGGTAGCGATGCTGTGGTTGTAAATCGGGTTTATGTTCGATTCGATCTGGATGGTCAAGGGTGGCGCAACTGAAACCCCGACTTCGGATACCGGGTCCGAGGTAGCGACGACGTTGTGAATCGATTCCAGCGGCGGCAGCGTGTACGGCTTACCCGGCATCAGGGCGTTGGCGATCCGTTCCAGCAACAAACCACTTGCCAATCCTGCCACACCTGGGGCGTTATAGAGATACGTGTCCGACACGTCGCCAGCGTATTCCAGCGCCAGGTTGGTCGCGAGAAACCCACCGAGGGAATGGCCGGCGACCGAAAAGCCCGGCTGCAGGATGCCGTCATCCAGCCATTTGCGCACCTGCCTGGAGAGAGCATCGTACTGGGCTTGATGCTCCGCGGTACCGAGAATGCCGATATCAATGATGTTGGTCGCCCAATCGGTAATCCATTCCGGAAAACTGGATTCTGTACCCCGAATCGCCAGATAGCGTTTTCCGTCGGCAACGCTCTCGAAGACTGTGGTCGACAGGCCGGTGGGGTTGAGAAAGGTATGCTCCTGGCCGAACTCGTCAATGTAGGTTTCGGAGACCTCGCCGTCGTATTGGTCGACGACCCGCCAGCTGGTGGAAAAACCATCGGCTTGAACGACTGGCATGCCTGCATCTGTTAACGCTTTAATATAGTTATCCGGGGTCATCCCAAATGTAAGATTGGCGTATGCGCCAAAGGCAAGCTCTGCTTCGCGATAGTACTCTGAAATTGTGCTCATCAGTTCTCTCCTCTAACAAAAACTTTCGGCTCCAACTCGGTTAATCTGGATGGGTTAGGACAAGTGAAATTTGACTCATGCCAGGGCCCAGGCAAATCACCACCGATTCGGCTATAATAAACAGTCTCTCCCAACACCTTTCCATCACTGCGCCGAATGGTTCTAAACCTGCTTTGCAATAATTTCGGATTACCTTTTCGATAATAATTATCTTCAATTTCAAAATAATATTCATCTTCCGGCGTGGCAGATCGCTTGCTTGGGATACGCGCATTCCCCCATCTATCAAACCGTTCCGCCGGCAACTCCACCGTCTCATAAACCCTGACCCCACCGTCCTTGGCGCACAACTCCCGTACCCGGACATCCCAGTACAGCTTCTTCCCCCCTGCCTCCCAGAACGATCCACCGAACCAGAGCGCGCCGACGACAGCGATCAGCACCAATCGTATGGGACGATTAGCAAACGATGCATCCAGAAATCGCCGCCCGGTTTTCCACAGCAGCCAGGTGAACACTATCCAGGCGACGATGAGAGGCAACGGCATTGTGAGCACCAGGAAACCCAATAGATCTCTCACGCCGCCGTCCTCCAGGTTCTTGTCACTCCGCCCATCGCAAAATTCGCGGCGCAGGAGTGGAGATTACTCCTGGCGAACAGATGATCGCAGTCGTTGCCCTCGCCTCCCGCGAGAAAATCATCGTCGTCACCGCCAAAGACATGGTCGTCGCCGTAACCGGCGGCGATGACATCCATGCCGCCATCGCCCCGCAGGACATCGGCCGCGCCGGTCGCCCCCCACGGGTTGAGCAGGGCGGATTCCCCGGGATCGGCGCTTGTCCA
>JBFMGC010000119.1 GCA_040752815.1 Candidatus Zixiibacteriota bacterium | reverse complement strand
GACATTGGTGAATACCAGTTGTTCAATCCGTCAGGTCTCGGCTGCCGGTTGGAGAATTTTGATGTTTACTGGTATTGGAACAGGGCGCAATATACCTGGCCTCGTTACACAGAAAATACCGAGCTGAATGTCTATGCCGCTGATGGCGGCGGCGGTCTTCCCGGAACCCTGTTGTTCCAGAAGATCCTGACTCCGGCTGATTACGGTATTGCCACCCCGACCCCGACCGCGTCGTCCTTCCACTGGGCGTCCTATAGCGGTGACGGTTTCGTCTTCGATCAGGATGTCTGGATTGGTTTCACCTCTCTGGCCGCAGATACCCTTCACGGTATCTCCACCCTGTCGGATGACGGCAGCTGCGGTTCAGCCCGCTCCTGCGAAACCTGGGGACCGGGTGCCTGGGGCACTATGGCCGATGACTGGGGTCTCGATGCGAACTTCGTTTTCGAGGCTTATGTCTGCTGCGTGCCGCTGCCGGAAAGAGTCTGCTCGCCCGGCGATCAGTGGCCCACTCTGGCCCACGATTTCGGCCGCACCAACGCTTCAGCCAGCTCACTGGGTGAAGATGCTCAGGGCAACCTGACCAAGGCCTGGACCTATGTTCAGCCGACCGGTCTGCCCAGCAACTTGAACAGCCCTGTTATCTTCGGCGACAAGATCGTCTGCTACTTCCTCGATTATCTGGCCTGTATCGATCTCAATACCGGCGCGGAAATCTGGAACAAGCCGCACGACGGTTTCCATATCGGTTCCGGCTGCTACAGCACCCCGACCGTATATGATGTCGCCGGATATGGTCCGATGGTCTTCACGGCCGGCGGTGATGCCAAAGCCTTCACGGCTTTCGATCTCAACACCGGCGCCATCATCTGGACCAAGAACTTCATGTTCCACAGCCAGCACTTCATGACCTACGGTCCGTCCGTGATCGTGGACTGCGGTGGAACCGAAGTCATCGTCTACTCCGACGATAACGGCAGCATTTATGCTCTGGAAGCTCTGACCGGCGTCAAGTATGCCGGCTGGGCGGTGAACCCGATCAGTCTTGGCGGCGCCATCCTGAAGGGTATCAGCACCGACGGTACTGTTATCTATGTCGGTATCGATGCCAACATCAGCAACGGCGACATTTTTGCCGTTGACGCCTGCACCGGCACGACGATCTGGCAGTTTGCCAACCAGCAGTTGTGCAACCTGAACCCCGAGAACTGCGGCGCGGAAGCCTTCACCGGCACCATTGCTTTTGATGTCTTCGAAGGCGCTCCGACCCTGTTCACGGCCAGCAGCTACAACCAGTATGTGGATTATCCGCCGTATATGAGCGGTGGTATTTTCTACAGCATCGATGCTACCACGGGCGCCCTGAACTGGGCGGCCACCTGTAATGCTCAGGATTACAATGGTCCTGCGGTTGACGCGGGCCATGTTATCAACACCGGCTGGAACGGCTGGATCAGCTCCGGCGAATACCGCGGCCCTGTTGCTTTCAGCAAGACCAGCGGTTCCGTCAAATGGTCCTGGACCACTGCCAACCCGGGAACTCAGCCTCAGTGGCTTGCGGACGGTATCCTCAGTTGCGAGACCGAGAAACCTGACTGGTATGTCGTTGGTAACAACTATGACTTCCTGACATTCTACAATTCGGATAATGGTCAGGATATGTTCCACCGTCGTATGGCGCGCGGATCACTCTACATGCACCATTATTCACCTTCAATGGATGACGGCCACTTCCTGGTCGGTTACATTCAGAAGCTGTTCTGTCTGACCGAGCAGGAGCCTCGTCCGCGTCTGGATCTGCCGCAGTATACTATTTATACTCCGGTTGAGTTCGGTTCACCCGACAACCATACGGTTATCTTCCCGAACGCCAT
>JBFMGC010000118.1 GCA_040752815.1 Candidatus Zixiibacteriota bacterium | reverse complement strand
GCCATCGTAGCCGGGCACCCGTAGGGGCGGCCCCACGTGGCCGCGGCCTCGCGTTGGCCTGCGATCACTTGATGATGACAACCTTCCCGGTTTGAACTCCCAATCGAGAGTCGACGTGATAGATGTAAATGCCGGGTGTGACCGCCTCGGCGCTGCGCGTAACCAGGTCCCAACTGCATGCCGATGAGTAAGTCGACAGGTGTTTGTCAGGGTGGTGGATCGTTCTGATCAGATCACCGGCCAGCGAGTAGATCGTGATGACCGCGGTGTCGGGAAGATTGATGAAGTGGATACGGCGGTCGTATTCGCTAAAGTCGGTTCCCTGCGTGCCCTCATACCCTTGCGCGTAGTAGGTCGTGCGATGGCCAAAGGCGTCATTGTAGAAGGCCTTGTACGGATTCGGATAGACTGACACACGGATTCCGGAATCAGCCACAATATTGGCTGAGTAGATTGGCTCAGCGTATTTCCAGTTCTCGCTCGGCGTCGATTCCATCGACGGCAGTTTGGCCACATAGTCACCCTCATCGAAGGCGGTGACCGCGAAGTAGAGCGGAACCGACGGCTGCAGGTTACTCAGCCTGGCCTCGTAAACGCCATAGCTGACTTCGCGGCCGCCGACGGTCGTGTCACGCACTCCCACTCTTTGAATGATGTTCCTTTCGACCCCCGCATCGCCGGTGTATTCATTGCCTCGATTCGCGTTTTGGGCAACCCAGCATGAGAGCCATTCGCGCGCGGTAACCTCGACAATTTCGCCCACGTAGTTGCGGAGAGTGTCGAAATACGTTTCGTGGTAGGCTCTGTCCACGGACTGGACCGCGTAGTCTCTGGGGTCAAAGGCGGTATCGCCCAAGATGATCTTCCATTCCTCCACCGTATATGGATATGACGCGCGCCGCCAGTTCCTATATGCCAGAGTGTCGTAAACCAATCTGACGAAATCCTCGCGGTCCCAGCTCGCGAGCAAGGAGAATTGACCGGCCTGGTGACCCCGGGCAGCATAGATCCGGTATCCCTCAAAGCTTCGCCGGCCCGTTATCTGGTGGCGTGCAAACTCGGTCGTGTCACCGCTCCACCGCAACACCACATTGCCTGGTGTGGTGGTCAACTGAAACGCAGGTGACGGTAACGGCGACGACAGGGCGAAATCGGCAATTCCATCACCCTGATAGAAAACGGAATCGCAGCCGGATAGTGCCGGAGGCGAAGCAGAATCCGTGCAGCCGAAGAGATGGGCCTCACCCCGGTAGCTGATACCGTCACCAGGATCAGAGTCGAGGCCGGGCGTGTCAAACGTCCATTGGATTACTCGCGAATTGGCGATCAGATCGCTGAAGTCCAGATGATCGAGGTATGGCCGCGGATTCTCCGCACTGAAACGGCTGTTAATGTTCGATGTGTCGCGATGAAAATGATCACCGATACTAAAAGCGACAGTAAACGCGACCGAATCACCGGGGAGGATGTCGTCAAGAGGTCCGTACGAAAGCAACATCTGCGAGTCAGCGCCATCGGCAATGTTCACCAGGGTGTCCCGGTTTACGGGTGGGGGCTCCCACCCTTGCACACTGTAGTCCTGCGCAGCGTAGACCTGATCGTAGTCGATCTGCCCGTTGATCATGGTCCGGTACCAGTCGTGTGGGTCAGCAGGAAACCCGTGACTGGCGGCTCCATAGGGCCCCCATCGGAAGTATGTTTCCCACTTGCCGAATCCCACCGATCGCCAAAGATCGGCCAACCAGTTGAAGCCAAACCGCCCGCCGCTCGGCGCACGCAGGACTCTCACACCAAGAACGAGCGGGGCTCGTCCCACAAAGCTGCCGGGCATCTGAATCTCACTGCCGTTATCCGCAATCCATGCAAGATTGACGGTGTCTTCAAAGCCGGGTACCAGCGCGGGCACCGTACTCAGTA
>JBFMGC010000117.1 GCA_040752815.1 Candidatus Zixiibacteriota bacterium | reverse complement strand
TGGTGATGCCATCAATATCGAAGCGCCGCGGCCCTTCGCGTGGGTGCGCTCGCATGGCGAAGGCAGCATCTACCCGGTGCTCACGAGCGGCGACACGATCCGGCTGCGCCTGCGCCTCATCGATCTGACGGACAGCACGGTCTATGCCAGCCAGGAACTCACGCTGCCGATCTTGAGAGACGTGGTCACGCGTCCGGTGGCGACCGCAGCACCACCAGCGTCCGGCCCACAGGTCATCAGCTTCCAGGCCGATCCGGCGAGCACTTTCGTCGGCGACCCGATCACGCTGACGTGGCAGACACGTGGGGCGGCCTCGGTCAAGATTGAGGTCTGGGGCTGGACATCGGCCATAGCGCCTCAAACAGGTCTCAAACTTGAACTGCGCGATCTGCCGCCCACGGGGACGCAGACCATCGCCATGGCGAGCAACCTGACCAGCGCCTACCTGATTGTGGATGCCTCGCGCCCAGGCTATGAAGCGCCCAACGCCTCTGTCCAACTCATCCCCATGTACTACCGCCCCGACGTGCGCCATTACACCATCAGTCAGGGCGCGGCGTGTCCGGGCGACACGGTCACGCTGAGTTGGGGTATTGACACGGACTTCCCGGTGTCGATTCGCAGTGAGATCGTGGTGCAAACGGAAAACAGCATCAGCGTCGTCCCAGACAGCCCGCTCAATCAGCAGTTTGACGGCCTGAGCGCCGAAGGCACGTTGAGCGTGGCCGTACCGACCGGCGAGCCAGGGCTTCAGAGCGTCGTCTACAATCTGCACGTCGAACGCAGCTACATCGCCACCTTGCTCGGCCAGCAGCGCATCGAAATCGGCGCGGAGTGCAGCCCCGGCTGATTCAGATCTCCTCGTCTACGCAGCATGTTGAGGCGCTGCCCGCCAGTGGCTCCAAGCCAGTGGTTAAACTTCACAATAAGAGGATAGGACAGGATGCCCCTACCCCAACGAAGGCGGTCATGCCAAAGCAAAGCGCGGCAATCGGTTGACCAGACCCGCGACAGCGGCGACACGCGCACTATGGTGGCGGCGATGGTTGCGATCGGTAGCGGTGACACTTTGAAAGCGTCGGACTTGGCCGATGGTCTGTTCGACCACAATGCGAAACTGCGAAAACGCCCGATTGTAGAGGACATCCGCTGGCGGACGGTCTTTGCCGCGCGGTTTGCGGCGAGGCGCAAAGCCATTTCGCCTCAGTTTCGGCAGGTTCAGATACGCCAAATCCCCACCCATGCCCACTTCCTCTGGCAGGCGTTCCAGCAAGCCGCTTCTTTCCAACAGCGTGCTGTCGGCGGTGGGGCCAGGCACACTCTGCGACACATCGACAATGCGCCCGGTGTCGCTGTCCACCCCAAGCTGGCTCTTGAGCGTGTGCTGCTTTTGCTTGCCCGAATAATGGCTGTCGTCTCCCGGTGGACGCTGGACGCGCTGCTCAAAACTATCCACAATCACCGTCAATTCGGGAATGTCCGCCAGCAAGTCGGGCAGTTGGCGCCGGCGTTTCTTGCCAGGGTCCGGCAAACGCATCCCATCCCGTCCACTGTGTTCCAAGATCGGCAGCACGCGCTCAATCAGGCGCGACACCGTCGAGTCGCTGACCGCAAACAGATAGCCCAGCACCTCATGAATCGGGTACAGCCGCAGCCAGATGACGGTCAGCAGCACATGGTCGTGCAGTGCCAACTCAAACGGATGTCCAGCACCGCTGGCGCGCTGTCGCTGGCGCTTGCTCAGTCGCTGTTGTTCGGCTTCCACATACAGCGGCAGCACGTCATCCACCAGTTGCTCGAACAGGGCAACTGTCAGACCGGTGCATTTCTGAAACACAGTCGGATGTTGGCTGAGGTTGTCGTATCTCATGATCATGCACCACAGTTTACATCTGTCCTCACCCTATTGTGAAGGTTAACCAATGAATATGTGGCGATGGGG
>JBFMGC010000116.1 GCA_040752815.1 Candidatus Zixiibacteriota bacterium | reverse complement strand
AGGTGATGGGATCGGTGCCCTCCTCCTGCGACCAGAAGAAGACGTAACCTCCGTTGCCTTTGCCGTCGCCATCGGCATGAATGTCTACGGTAGAGTCGGAAGTTCTCTCGTAAGTATCACAGAGCACGGAAGCGTAGCCGCCGTCGGAGCCCTGATAACCGTTGGCCCTGACAGTTACGGGTCCGCCGGCAAATTTGAGGTGACCGGCAGCGACGCTGAGACTGGCCCAGCCCTCAAAGTCGTCTTTCCATTTGCCGTTTGACTCCACGATTACCGGACCACTGCCGTTGAATGTGACGTCCTTTGCGCCGATTCCAGCGCCGCGGCGCCCGTTGTTCAGAGTGTTGGCCTCCAGCTTCAGCGTTCCGCTGCCATCCAGGGTCAACGAGCGATTGATTGAGTCAGGATCGAACGTTGTAACGAGGGTGTGAGGATTGGGTGGGTTCCAGATTGTCGAGAAGATGTATACGCCCTTGGCCGAGATGCCAGCCCCGCGATAGTCTCCTTGACCGCCGTTGGACTTCACGGTCAGTCCGTTGCTGCCGTAGTCGACAGTGGCAGCATACAGCTCAGCAAAGTGGCCAGATTCGCTAAGAAAACCACCCGCGTCCGACGCGGTTATGGTCGTCTGCCCAGTGACAACGATGGAATCACCGTTAACGAAGATCTTACCGCCAGATTGTCCGCTGGCACCGTCTGCTGAGAGGGTGCCGCCGGTGAATGTCACCGGGCCGTCGGTTGCGTCGATGGCGATGATTCCGGCTTTGCCCGTAGCAGCCTGAACGTTGAGCGCGGACGGGTCTTCGAGCTTGATGCCGCCGGCGGCATAGTTCTTGACGAAGATAAAGGTGACGCCGCCATAACCGGCGCCGGTTGTGGAGGCATTGATGTTGCCGTTCACGCCGTTGGCCTGAGCGCTGCCGCCGATGACGAACTCGGTGGAGGAGCCGGCGTCTTTATACGCGCGTATTTCGACGGCGCCGTTGGGATTGCCGGAGGTGCTGGTGTCGATGTTGCCGTCGACACGGATCTTGTCGCCGGCGATGAGGCGCACGCTGTCCTTGGGCGTCTGTATGTTGGCGCGAATTTCGATGCTGCCTTTGGCGACGACGTTGACGTAATCCAGGCCGTGCACGGTGCCGCCGCCGCCACCCGTGGGAATAAACGCCGAGCAGTCGCTGCAGGCGTAAGGGTAGTCGTCGCCGGGCTTGGTGGCGTTGGCATTGGTGATGATGGTAACGCGGCCGGGGCCGGTGCCACCTGTGGTGTCGATGTCTTTGAGGTAGATGTCGTTGCCGTTCGACCAGATGACGACATCCTCACCGGATGACGAGATGTCGTTCAGAGTCATGCTGCCAGTGCCTTCGTTCCAGTAGACGGGGTCACCATGGCAGATGTGCTCGGCGATGTTGAGGTCGCCCGACTTAACGCCGACGCTCACGGCAGCAGCTTTGACGCTGACCGCGCCGTCGATGCTGTTAGCTGAGACATCGAGAGCCTTCTCGCAATGGAAGGCAACGCTGGGCGCATGGAAGTCGCCGCCGCGGACGACAAGGTCGTTGTCCGAGCGCAGGGCAATCTTCGTCGGGGAGAAGAGCGAGCCCGAGTTTGAGATCACCCTCTCGGCGTGGATCTCGAGATCGGAGTCTGGCGACGTGACGACACCATTGTTTGTGAAGTCGGCAGACGTAAGCACTGCGCCTTGCGCGAGCTCCAGGCGACCGTTGTTAAGGACGCTGGCGAAGCTTTCTGACTGGGAGAGAGTGACGGTCTCGCCGGCGTCAACTACCAGCGACTGCGCGCTCTGTTTCGCTAAAGTCGCCGCTTCGCGCTTCACCCGAGACCTTTGCGACGATGCCTTCAAAGTCGAAGTCCGGATTGAGAAGCGCAACAGCCTTGACCTCTTCCGCGTTCAGGATCAGGTTGTAGCAATCCACTTCCCGCAAATTCGCGATCAATCTTGTATCGCTG
>JBFMGC010000115.1 GCA_040752815.1 Candidatus Zixiibacteriota bacterium | reverse complement strand
TGGTAGCATTGATCGTGAACTTCTCAGCATCCGCACCGCTAGCAATGGCATAGGTCAGCGTCTGCCCGGCGTCGGGGTCGGTTGCGGAGACGGTCGAGACAGCACTTGTGTTCTCGGCTAAGGAGACAATTGCGGATGCCCCACCACCGTCAGAATTGATCGTTGGAGCCACATTGTCCGTAACGACTTGGAAAACGGCGGTATAGACGGGAGCGGTTGGATCGGATGGATTCGGGCTCGTGGGCAACCCATACCACGTTAGCGCATAGGCACCGTCGGCCAGCGCCGTGATCCGAGGATCCAAGTCCTGAAATCCACTGGTCTCGTTGACCCTGAGGACATTGTTGGTACCGACGGGCTGCCCGTCGGCGCCGAACGCTGCGGTGTAGATATCCGAACCACCGCCGCTGGCAGCCCACGACAGCGCATAGCCGCCGTTGGTCAATGCCGCAATTTGCGGTCGCTGCTCACCGAGTCCTGGCGAGTTCGAAACGTTCAGGGGGGTTGTGCCGGCGAGAAGCTGGCCATCGGGTCCATAGACGGCGGTGAAGACATCATTTCCGCCAACCCCATTGCCGAGCCAAACGATTGCGAAGCCGCCGCCGTCCAGCGCGGCTAACTGCGGATAAAGCCCACCACCACCCGAAACGTTGACTGCACCGGTGCCGGGCTTGGGCTGTCCATCGGCGCTGAAGACCGCAGTGTAGACAGCAGTATTGTTGTACCAGGCCAGTGCGTATCCACCATCCGCCAACGCAGTGATCTCAGGCGCTGATCCACCCCCGCCCGATAAACCTGAAGCACTGATGATGACCGAGTCGGGGACGGGCTGCCCATCGGCGCCATAGACCGCCGTGAAGACCTCAGGTGTCCCGCCGGCGATGGGGGCGGCTGTCCAAACCATGGCGTAGCCGCCGTTGGTCAGCGCGGCGATTTGAACATCAGTCTCGCGAAGCGTCGTCGTATTTGACACGTTGACGACGCTAGTGCCGCCAACCGGCTGCCCGTCATCAGTATAGACCGCCGTAACGATATCGTAGCCGTTCACGCCGGTCGCGGGCGCGTCGCCGTACCACGTGAGCGCATAGCCCCCGCCCGCCAGCGCCGTGACACGAGGATTATGATCCCAAAGGAAGGGACCGTTATTCGTGACATTCGATGTGCCGATGCCAGGGATCGGCTGGCCATCAGCCCCGTAGACTGTCGTATAGACTTCGAACGCCGCACCCGGCAGCTGGGCAAGCCAAGTCACCGCATATCGCCCGCTTGCCAGTGGTGTGATCTGCAGGTCGTAGTCGTTCGACCCGGGGGATTGTGTGACGTCTAAAATGCTGGATCCCGGAATTGGCTGACCGTCGGCCCCGTACACTACCGTGAATACGTCGCTGCCTCCCCCAAGGCTCGTTGGAGTGACCCCCATCCATGAGAGCGCGTAGCCGCCGTTCGTCAGCTTCCCAATATCAACAATCGGAAAACTCCTAGAACCTTGATCTGAAACGATGGTTGGGCCCTTAATCTGAATTAATGACATTGTACGAACTCCTTCGGAGATACGCCATTCTAGGCGGTTCAGCGGCCAACCTCGGAGGAACCCTAGAACCTCGCCAAACGCCTGCACGCGTCGAATGCATCACTCAAGCCTAGACGCCACCGGCGCGAGGTCTTGACGTAATGACGATTGCCTCTTGAGCTGTGCGCCGGGAGCGAACGAATCGATTGGGATATTCGGACCGATTAGAAGAAGGATGTGGTCCATTGGGTGCTCTCGTGACATGCTTGGGGTCGGGAGCGCTTGAAACTCTAAGACTATTCGAATTCCTCGTCCCGATCATGGTACAAACGTACTATCTGTACAAGAACGGTAATCACCTGACACTCGCCGCTGCCGGTTGAGCATCAGATTGCGGGTTGCGCGGGTAGGGTTTCGGGTGTGGCTTTCGTCTCCTTTGGCTGTTGCGGTTTTGCTTTGCGGGG
>JBFMGC010000114.1 GCA_040752815.1 Candidatus Zixiibacteriota bacterium | reverse complement strand
CATCGATCCCCAGGCCGCCGGAGGCAGCATGAACGTCTACGAATGTACGGCATTAACAGGCGGAGCGGCGAACGCGCTGGACGCTATATCGTGGTCCGTTGCGGCGGACGGGGATATGGCGTTCGTTACCGTGTCGCAGCGGTTTTACGTGTTCCGGTACGACGCGTCGAGCAGCGCGGCGGAAAGTACGGCCGCGCACCCGTACACGATCAAGCCGGATGACGCCGGGGCGAATAATGGCCGGTGGAAAGAAGCCACCGCGGCCATCGTGGAGAGCGATTTCAATCACGACAGCTTGACCGGTTTCGTGGCCAACGAGCATATCGACTGGACCAACGCGACGTCCAATTTCGTGACCACGGGCAGTGTGACGCTGAATAATTCGGCGGCCACCTATCCGGTTGACCTGGCCTGTTCGAGGGCCGGCGCGCAGTACATCCGGATCCTGCATTCCGCTAACCAGAGTATCGGCAATATGATCCAGCGGAATCAGTCGGGCGGCTCGTACAATGTCCAGTGGCTGTACTATATCCCCAATAACCAGACCCGGCTCCAGTGGTTCACGGACGGGGCCGCGGGCATCGCCATGTACCTGACGGCGGACGCCGGGAATCTGTACATCCTCGGCGATTGTTCGGCGGCGTCATTCACCGACCGGACCCCCATGTTCGCCGGCGACGCCGTGGCCGCCATCCGGAACATCGCGGCCAAATCGGACACCGTGGACGGCCGCGGCTGGGGTGACATGGACCATTCGACCCTCCCGGACGGCGTGCTGATCGAGACGGTCGAGGACAAAAAGACCGTCCGACGGCGCAACCTGTCCAATATGGTGAGCCTGCTGACCAGGGGAATGCAGGAAATTATCGGGCGGATCGAGGCGTTGGAATCACGGTAGGGGCGAATGGTATTCGCCCGAAAACAGGGCGACCGCCGGTCGCCCCTACGAAACACAACAGGCGGGACGCCTGTCCCACCAGAGGGGTAACATGAAACGAATATTGTGCATCATGATGATCATTATAGGCCTGGCCGTGTGCGGCGGCGGATGGGCGCAGGAACTGACCGAATATGGAACCTACCGATATCGGACCTGTAAACCCACGGTCCGGCCGTGGGGAATCGAGCAATGGATCGATCTGTTCGATGATCGTGGAACGCACGTGCGTTCGTTCGCTATGAATTACCGGGACAAGGCCCCGGCGGACCTCACGGACAAAATCCATGCCAATATCGACCGCATTGATGCGGAATTGCATGAGCTTCCGGTGGAGCCCGAGGTACCTATGACGAAATCCGAAATCGAGGCGATCCTGAAAGAAAAAGGGTATTTGGAGGCCGACCAGAAATTAGAGGATCTGCCGGTTAAAACCGCCGAGGTGGAGGCTCCCAAATGAGACGATTTCTATCCCTCGTATTTCTGCTGTGCCTGATCCCGAGCATCGCATTTGGGGCCAACTATTACGTAGATTCCGCGACCGGCTCTAATGGTGACAACGGCACGACCCAGGCCCTGGCGTGGGCTACCATCGAATATGCACTGGAATCCGGTGGGCTGACGGCCGGAGATTATGTGTGGGTTCGGCGGAATCATAGCGAGATTCCTGTGAGTGATATCCTACCCGCCTATGACGGCACGGCGCAACTACCACTCACGGTGGCCTGTTATCCCCGGTCCTATCGAGCGATTACCCAGGCGGATTGGACCAATGGCGGAACGACGGTTGATAACGTGGTCGGTCTCACGCTCGCCCGGTCGGACCATCAGGCTCGTATGATTACCGGTCCGGACAGCCGAAAATATTTCATCAGCCGGATCGTGGACGCCAACACATTTATGATTTTGACACCGTACAAGGGAACGACGGTCACCGGTGTCAACGGCGCATGTTCGATCGACGCGGACGATTTGTATAGTTCCCGCCCGGCCGATGTGGATGGGTGGGATAGTGATGATGATACGCTTCCGTTAATTGATTTCAATAGTCAGGCATATAATGTATATTTGGCCGTTGATTACGTGCATCGGTTTATTGGAATCGAGTTTAAAAATTCAGCAGATACGTTTGGGCCAATTCAGGCATCAGAAAGTTATGCGGTTTTAGTAATTAATTGTCTATTTTC
>JBFMGC010000113.1 GCA_040752815.1 Candidatus Zixiibacteriota bacterium | reverse complement strand
AGCAATGTTGTTATTTTACGACCAGTGTCCATGATTATTGAAAAATGTACCATAGAAGGCTCGGGTAGCGGGTCAAGCCAAAACGGCTTATACCTTGGCGGTGGGGTGATTACAGTTAAATACTGTGCTATATATAATTGCGGCGACAATGGCTTAAGTAGTATAGGGTTTACAATATTACGGCTTGAATATGTAAATAACGGTGTTGAACAAGCCAATGGCGATAATGATTTCTATTTTTACGCGCCAACCAGCGTTACAGCCAAAGGGCTTAACTATAATTCTGGAGTATTGATTGGGAGTTATTATTTGTTTCCTGGGATGTATATTGAAGATTTTGCTCATACTGAAGGAGCGCATAAAGTTATACATTACATAGGAACCATCAGTAAGACCGATGTCGTAGTAGGCAGCGGCGATCCCGAGAAGCGCACGGGCGGCAGCGATAGTGTTGTAGAAATCCTCTACAACCAGAATGTAACCGGAAAACAGCCCATTGCCGAATTGGCCCCGACCGTATTTCCCCGCGTGCTCGTAGCGGACGGTACGGAGCGCACGTTCCGTTTTTTCGTTCAGAGCGTCCCGGCGCTGACTACCGAACTCTGGTTCGATGTGAGTTATGTCGACCTGGCTGGACATCCCTGCACCATGACCGCGACGGGAGCCATCTCGGCCCGGAGCAATGCGGCGGACTGGACCAATTACATTGACGTTACGGTCCCGGCGGCGCTGAGTGAGAGCAATATCCATATCGATTGCAAATCGAATTATTACAGCTCCAGCTCAACAAACAAAATCTACATCGATCCGAAATTCGAGGAGCAGTAAACGTGGCCGATTTCATTTGGTCCGACGGCACTATACATGAGGCTCCAGGCCCCGACGAAAATCAGTGGATCGATGGGCAGCCCGCGCCTGGGGCGGGGGAGGCATCCACGGTTCTGTTGGTGGTTGCCGACGCGGCCCATGCACATAGCGCGGATGCGCCCACGCTGACGCAGAAACACACCCTCGTAGTTGCGGCGTCGGATCATGCGCATAGCGCGGATGGAGCGGTCCTCACACAAAAACACAGCCTGACCGTATCGGACGGGGCGCACGCGCATTCGGTCGATTCGGCGGCATTGACGCAGGTTCACGCGCTCACGGCGGCGGCCGCGGGGCACGCGCATTCGGTCGATACTCCGGTACTGACGCAGAAACACGCGATTTCCGTAGCCGATTCCGACCATGCCCATTCGGCGGACGGCTGCACGCTCACGCAGGTGCATACTCTGTCGGTGGAGGATGCGGACCACGGACACGTTGTAGATCCGCTCATTCTGACCCAGGTGCACGCCCTGGCGGTTCAGGATGCGGCTCACAGTCATTCCGCCGATGCAATCACCCTGACATTCGGCGTGGAACTGACCGTTGCGGATGCGGCGCATGCCCATGCGTCGGACGCTCCGGCATTATCTCAGGTACACGATCTGGCCGTGGCCGGCGGATCGCACGGGCACGAGGCGGACTCCGCCCCGCTGACGCAGGCTCATGTCCTGGCGACCCTGGACACCCTGCACGCGCATATCGCGGACGCGGTGGCGCTGTTGTACGGCAGTTTGGGGATAGTGATAAACCCAACCCTCGTGGATGCTACGCCGGTGCGGACCCTCGTGGATGCTACGCCGGTGCGGACCCTAACGAATTAGGAGACAGAGATGGCTAAATGGCAGAATGACGACGTACTCGATGCGGCCCTGGATAAAATCGCCACGGCCAACATTTTGACGGTCTGCTCGGCGCAGCCGACCACGCGGGCGGAGGCGATTACGACGTACAAACTGGCCGACATTGCGGTCACGCCGGGGGACGGCAACGGGGATTTTACCGTCGCCAACGGCGATACGTCCGGCCGAAAATTGACCGTGGCCGCGCAGGCGGACGTGCCGGTGGATGCATCCGGCGATGCTACTCACATCGCCCTGTGCGACGGCACGGACCTGCTCTATGTGACTACGTGCACCACGCAGACATTGACGGCCGGGAACACCGTGACTGTGCCAACATGGGACATCGAGATCGCGGACGTGAGTTAACAGCGCTGGGGGGCCTCGGCCCCCCGCCCCCCGCGGGGGGGGCGGGGGGGGGGCC
>JBFMGC010000112.1 GCA_040752815.1 Candidatus Zixiibacteriota bacterium | reverse complement strand
CGGGCCCGAAGTGTGACCTGACCCCGTTGATTTGTAGCGGGTTAAGCGCGTCAGTTCACACCCCTTTTGCCTCATTCAACGGTCAAGGCAAAAGGGGCAAGAACTGACGCAACAGTAATGGCGTCTTTTGAGACAGCCTCTCCTCGTCTGCCCCTCGTCGCATGCCCGAACGCGCCCGGCCGGCCGCAGCAGGCCCGCATTCGCCGCTTCGTCGCAGACACCGGGCGTTGTCAAGACCGCGGAGGTCCCGACCTACTTTCTGACTTCTTCGATCAAGTACTTGTGAATCGCCCGCGCCGCCTTCTTCCCTGCCCCGGCCGCGAGAATGACGGTAGCGCCGCCCGTTACGATGTCGCCCCCCGCGTAGACACCCTTGCGCGACGTTTCCATCGTTTCTTCGTTCACCGTGATGTTCCCCCACTTGTTAGTCTTTAGGCCCGGCGTAGTCGCCTGAATGAGCGGGTTGGATGAGTTACCAATCGCCACCACCACCAGGTCGACTTCCATGATGTAATTGGAGCCCTCTTTTGGAACCGGGCGGCGGCGGCCGGACGCATCAGGCTCGCCCAACTCCATTTGGATGCACTCCATCGCCCTGACTTTGCCTTTGTCGTCGCCGATGAATCTGATCGGGGCGGTCAGCAGGTGGAATTCCACCTCTTCGTCCTTGGCGTGATGGATTTCCTCGATACGGGCAGGCATCTCTTTTTCGGAACGGCGATAGACGATGTAGGCTCGCTCCGCACCGAGCCGAAGCGCAGTGCGCACCGCATCCATGGCGGTGTTTCCACCACCGAGCACGGCAACGCATCGTCCGCGGATTATCGGCGTATCGGCACCCTCTGCGTCGTAGGCACGCATCAGATTCGAACGTGTGAGGTATTCATTTGCCGAGTAGATCCCAATCAGGTTCTCGCCCTCGATTCCCATGAAATTGGGCAGCCCGGCGCCGGTGCCGACAAAGATAGCGTCGTACCCCTGCTCGAACAATTCGTCCAGCGTGTCCATCTTGCCGATGACAGTCGAATTCCGGAATTCGACGCCCATCTGGGCCAGCACGTCGCATTCGGCCTGCACGATGGCCTTGGGCAGTCGGAATTCGGGAATGCCGTAGACCAGCACCCCGCCCGGCTTGTGGAGGGCCTCGAAAATGGTCACCTGGTGGCCGAGCTTGATTAGATCCCCCGCGACTGTGAGACCAGCCGGACCGGAACCTACGATGGCTACCCTGCGTCCGGTAGGCGGGGCGATCTGGGGAAGGGTTACCAGGTTGTGCTCCCGCTCATAGTCAGCCACAAACCGTTCGAGATAACCAATCGCTACCGGTTTGTGTTTCTTGCCGGTGACACAGACAATCTCGCACTGCTCTTCCTGGGGGCAAACCCGTCCGCAGATCGCCGGCAGCGAGTTGGTCTCCTTGATTCTGCGAGCTGCACCCGCATAGTCCTTTTCGAGTATCAGATTGATGAACCCGGGGATATCAACCTCGACCGGGCAGCCGGCAACGCACGGCTGTTTCGGGCAATCGAGACAGCGCGACGCCTCGACAAGGGCCAGATCCTCGCTCAGGCCAAAGGGCACTTCCTGAAAGTTGTGGCGCCGATCCTCCGGCTTTTGCTCCGGCATGACCACGCGGGGGATTTTCATGCGCTCTTTTATCGGTAACTTCTCGGCCATGTCAAACTCCGGGTGTCGGCGCCGAACGGTGTTGCGACGAATGCGGCAGTGTCATCATTACTTGGACTAATCGGGGTATTCAAAGGCCTTAACGGCCTTAGTGAGGCGGCAATCAGGATCCTCGAGCAGCCGCTTCATAGCCGCCCGCTCCTGTTCTTTGTAGGCTGCAAGTCGGGACGACAGAAGTGCGAAGTCAACCTGGTGGCCATCGAAATCGGGACCGTCCACACAGGCAAACTTGGTCTCGTCGCCGATCTTGACCCGGCATCCCCCGCACATACCGGTGCCATCGACCATCAGTGGATTCAACGAAACCCAGGTGGGGACATCATACTCTTTGGTTAGGTTGGCGACCACCCGCATCATCGGGACCGGGCCGATCGCCATCACCATATCAGTCTTCTCGCCCCCATCGAGCAGCCCCTTCAAAACAGCAGAGACAAACCCGTGATGGCCGTAAGAACCATCATCGGTACAGACGTGCAGCTTGTCGGCAACAGCGGCGTGCTCATGTTCGTAGAAGAGCAGTTTCTTGTTCCGGGCACCGATAATGGTGTGCAGCTTGTTGCCCGCTTCTTTGTAGGCTTGGGCGATGGGATAGATCGGCGCGATGCCAATTCCGCCGCCGATTACACAGGCCGTGCCCCAGTTCTCTACATGCGACGGCAACCCCAGCGGGCCGA
>JBFMGC010000111.1 GCA_040752815.1 Candidatus Zixiibacteriota bacterium | reverse complement strand
TGGGTGGCGGCGTCTCCACAACAAACATCTATCCGATCGCCAATAACACCTACGATCTTGGTTCATACGGCGCGGCCTGGAAAGACGTTTATGTATCAGGCACCATCTATACCTCGACCACGCAGTTTGCCAAGGGCGGCGCCGCGGTCCCGACGATCACCTTCCAGGGAGACGCGGACACCGGTCTCTATTCCGCCGGCGCCAACCAGATCGGATTCGCATCCGGGACGTTGGCGCAAGGCAATTTTTACGCCGACATGACCGCGGCGACGGGCAATGAGACAGCCTATCGGTTCTCTTATACGACCAACAAAGCGGCGGGTAACGATTACGGCTTAGTCGTGAACCAGACGGATACATCGAGCCCCGGAACCAGCTATCTTATGGATTTGCAGAGAAACGGCGTGAGCGCGTTCCAAGTTTGGAACAATGGTTATACGCTTTCGTCTTATGTGATGGAGGCGACCACTTTATACGCCGGCAGCGGGTTGGTCGGTGCTTCCATCTCTAACTATCCATTAAGACTACAAGGTTATGATCTTGATGACGCGAATGCCATCGCGGTGAAAGTGGGAAATGCCGTGGCGCTCACGACAGCGGGCGGAAAGATCATGGCGTTTTACAGTGATGCCATGTCTACGGAGAAAGCGTATTTTGATATAAACGGAGGACTTTATTTCGCTTCTTCGACAGTTCCTTCTGCCTTTACCTGGAGCGGCAATTTGAAAGCCGGAACGAACAACGCCTTCGATCTTGGTGCCTACGGCAACGCCTGGAAAGACATCTACTCCTCAGGCACGATCTACGCCAATAACCTTAGCGTCGCTGGCCTGCAGATCCAGGGCGGCCACCTGATCCCGAACACCAACAACGCCTACAATCTCGGCGCTCCGACTTCTTCTTGGAAGTACCTCTACGTCTCCTCGACCGCCTACCTGGGTGGCGGCGTCTCCACAACCAACATCTTTCCCATAGCCAATAACAGCTACGATCTCGGCTCCTTCACCGCTGCCTGGAAGGACATCTATGCATCCGGCACTTATTATCACGCCTATTCCACCTCTGCCGCCTATGTTGGCGTGGGTACGAGCACCTTCAAGGGATCACCTTCCGTTGACGCCGCCGGCAACACCGCCTTTGTCTTCGACACCAACGCCGCGGTTTCCAACGCCAACCTTTGGTCTCTCCGCAACAATGGCAACACAAAGGCCTACTTCGACACGAACGGCACCTTGAACCTGATCGGACTGCCCAGTCCCTACACTGGCGCCTGGATTAACTTCTACTACGACACCGGGAGCCTCCACACCAGTTATAAGAGCGAAAACAGCAGCGGCGGTTTCGTCATCGAAAACAATTCGTCAGTGGCCGATAATTCGTTCACGCTGAAACTCACCGGCGGACAGTCGTCCAACGAAGCCGATTATGGCTTCCTGAAACTTCTCCCGATTTACAATCGAACAGCCGGCGACGGCGGCAATGACACCGATTTTCTCATCAACCGGACGGAGACCTTGATCGCGACCGGCAGCCAGAAGTTTGCTGACTTCCGAGTCGGTAATGTCTCGCGGTTCTTCATCGACAACCTGGGAAATATCTCAACCTCAGGGTCGCTCCGCAGCACCCATCTCATACCTCAGGCCAATAACTCATACAATATCGGCGCCCCGACCTCCTCTTGGAAGGATGTTTATGTCTCAGGCACCGTCTATACTTCGACCACGCAGTTCGCTAAGGGCGGCTTGGCCGTCCCGTCCATCACATTCCAGGGCGACAGCGACACCGGCATCTTCAGTTCAGCGGCCAACACTATTGATTTCGGGGTCAGTGGAAACAGAACACAACTCCAGCTTTCTCCGGCAGCGTTCACGGTAGGTGATCTGATCAGACCGAATGCCAACAATGCCCACTCATTGGGTCTGTTTGGCGCCGCATTCATGCATGTCGTGGCATCTGGTACCGTCTACGCATCGAATATCATCACCGCCGGCAATGTCACCTCGACCGGACACATTTATCCGAATCAAAATAATACCGCCAACCTCGGTTCGGCTGATTACTCATTCAAGGACCTCTACGCCTCCGGCACCTCCTACTTCGGCGGTACCCTGACTCCCAAGGCCAACAACAGCGTGGACCTCGGCGCTTACACCACCGCTTGGAAAGACATCTACTCCTCAGGCACCATCTACGCCAATAATCTGAACGTCGCTGGCCTGCAGATCCAGGGCGGTCACCTGATCCCGAACGCCAACAACGCCTACAATCTCGGCGCTCCGACTTCTTCTTGGAAGTACCTCTACGTCTCCTCGACCGCCTACTTGGGTGGCGGCGTCTCCACAACAAACATCTATCCGATCG
>JBFMGC010000110.1 GCA_040752815.1 Candidatus Zixiibacteriota bacterium | reverse complement strand
CGATGATCGAGACTACCCGACCAGACGCCGGCGCATCTATCGCTATCTGACCTGGCGGAATAGAAAACACGCCCGCCCCAATGCCCCACTAAAACTATTTAGGAGATATTAGTTGGAATGGCACTAGCAAGGCTGGGCCGTATGTACTTCATGTCGATCTGACGGTCCCAGGAACCACTTGCGAAGCGCCGATTGAAATTACGATGTCGGTCCCGTCAATCCCGGCTCAGGCTATTTTCCCTGTCGACTTATCTACCGGATTATGCGCTGGTGACCTGGTCGGTGCGGGCAACGCATTGTACTATAACTTCACGTCTCCGGCAGCGGCTTTCTATACCATTACCTGGTGCGACGACGGTACAGTTCCTGTAGCCGTCGTCACCGGCATGGCCGGACCGCTTGATTGTGCACTCGGTGTTTACGGTTTAGCCTATGGGGGCAACTGTGGTGGTGGACCGGGATACACTCTGTCGCAGATTTTGTTGGCTGGCCAGACATTCAAGTTCGAGATTTTTGATTTCTGCGAAGGTCTTCGTGGCACGCTAACCGTCGACGCCAGGTACTACCCACTCACTAACGATGATTGCACAAATGCCGAGGATCTCGGTGTCGGCACGATTACGGACCATTTTGTTCACAACGTAGGACTCACTCTCGACGGCCCTCCCACCGATCGGTGTTCTCCCGCCGATCCTTCTGAGGTTTGCGCTGACGCTTGGTTCGTTTGGCAGGCAGATGCGATTGGTTACGCTCGGATCAGCATGTGTGACGGAGACACCGACCACAAAATGTGGGTCTATGCCGGTGACGAGTGTTTAGATATCAATCCGAGGGAAACAGTTCCCGGCGGTTGCTCCGATGACGGTTGCGGTGTGCGTGGTGGTCCTCCGTTCTGCGAAGTGGCCTGCGCGGCCGGCGATCGTTTTTTGATTCGGGTCGGTGGCTGGTATATCGAAGGCAATCCCGACTACGGTGACTGCTCTGCCTTCGGCATGGGCGTCGGCGAGTTGGATATCGAAATCTTCCCAACCTCGATCCGACCGGCCAACGACGGCTGTAGTGGACTGGTGCCAGTGTCACTGACGGATGGCGTCATGTACTCGATCCCCGATCAGACCACTGACTGGTCCGGTTGGGATTGCCTGCCCAGCATACCGGACGTAGTCATGGAACAGAATGTATGGCACGGGGTTTCGATCGACTTCTGCTGTAATCTCGAGATCAACTTCTGTGGTACGCCCGATGGAAGCCGGTACAACTTTGGTGGCACATATGCTTTTGCACCGGTTTTCACAGGTTGCCCGTGCTCCGGCGACTATGCTGTCGCCTACGCAGACGTGAGGGGCTATAGCACGGCCAGGTGTCAGGGCTACGGTTTCCCGACAACGGCAGACTTAAACAGGTACTGGATATACAATTCTCTCGACCCGGGTGACTATTACTTCGCGGCTACCCGGTCTACGATCGGCGGTAACCCCGCCGGTGATCCTACGCCTTACCATGTTCCTTACCAGATCAACTTTCTCGCTACTGCGGTCGAATGCGCGTATTGCGAGGCATCGGCCGCGAGTGAATTGTGTGCTCAAGGGGGCGAATTCATCAGTGAAGTCGCGGTTTGGCGCGAAGCAGACCGCGTTCAGGAAATCATGTTACTGAACACAAGCGGCTGCGACGGGTACGGAGTGTACGATCCGAGTGAAATCGTTGTCTGTGAGGAATTGAAGCAAGCATATGAGTACACTCTCCATCTTGTCGTTGACAATTGGCGTGTAGCCGATACTGCAGCAGCGTGGTTCGATTGGAATCAGAACACATCATTCGAGGCTGATGAAATGCTGCCACTTATCAGCACTTCCCCGGGCGAGTTTACTAATGCCTTCGTCGTACCAGCTGATGCTTTACTCGCCGGAGAATCACTTCAAAACAGCACGATGATGCGCGTGCGGCTTGCGGACAAGACGACTTTCAATATCGAACCCTGTGGGGCGAGCAGTGTCGGGGAGGTTGAAGACTATGTCCTACGTGTAGGACCATATGTTTGTATTGATTCGGATTTTGACGGCTTCGGGGATCCCGGCCACCCGGAGAACCTATGCGCCACCGACAACTGTCCTCAAATTGAGAATCCCGATCAGTCGGATATCGACCATGACGGCATTGGTGACCTTTGTGACAATTGCCTCACTGAGCCCAACCCAACCCAACTGGACTCTGATCGAGACGGCCTAGGGAATGCCTGCGAATGCTGCGAAAGCCGGGTTGGTGACGCCAATGGCAGTGGTGACGATGAACCCACAATTGGAGATGTGACTGTCTTGATCGACTTCCTGTTTATTAGAGCCCATTTCATAACCTGACATTAGGCACAGTTTAAGCTTGCGTCATACAACGGCTTATGATACCCGGCCATTGAAAGGAGTTGTTCAATGGCCAAGGAACGGTGGCAGCTAACCGACCAGCA
>JBFMGC010000109.1 GCA_040752815.1 Candidatus Zixiibacteriota bacterium | reverse complement strand
ACTCACCATTTCATTTCCGGCACAGCATACGCCGTTTCGGCCATTTCCTCAAGTCGGCTACGGCTCCAACCAGGGCCTCGGACAAAGTCCTCGGCCGCTATCAGCTTTCAGCCTTCAGCTCTCAGCCCGGCCCTGACTTCAGTACGGCTGAAGGCTGATGGCTGACGGCTGATAGCGGGTCCCGGCGACTTTGCCGGGACTCTGCGGCTCCAACCCACGGCCGACTTGTTATCTTTTCGTTTTGCAGTCCCGTTTATCGCATCCTGAAAATCTGGGCTTGGGTCCCTGAGATTACGTATGTGTGGTTGACCAACGGGACCACGACGAAGGGATTCCAGTCTTCGCCTGTTTCACCCAACAGAACTGGACTGGCCGGATTCCAGAGGTCTACCGTCTGAAGAGATACCCCACCCGTCGCGTAATAGGCATATGCGCCGCTGACGGCCACGTCGACTGGGGTCCGCGAGAACGGCGCGTCGGCCAAGAACACCGGGTTTTCCGGGTCCGAATGGTCGTAGATCTTGCCTTTGATACTCGTGGCCACGTGAAGATACGATCCCCACGGTTTCACCGTTTCAATGGTCCCTCCGCCCATACTCGCGGCAGGGATGTTTTTGACGAGTGTCGGCAAACCTGGCCGGCCGATCCACACGATGTAGACTCCGTTGGTGCCGTCGGTGACATAGGCGTACGGCCCATTGATCGCGACATCGGCGTCGTGCAGTTCGTCGGAGGTTGACGCGGCAGAGAGTGCGACGTCGCCGCCCACTTGCGAAAATGTCCTGACGTCGATCACTTTGAAAACCACGGGATACGGGGCGGTCGTGGACGCGCAGTACGCATAAAGGTATGGCCATCGTGCGGCCATCTTGTAAATCGACGTCGCTGCTGGGGCGTAGGTGCCGGCCAGGGCAAATGTGCCGGTTTCCAATTGCCGATAAGTGGACACACCGCCGTTGAATCCTTTGGCGACGTGGACAAGACCTGCATCAGGAACTATCTTCGCCATCTGCCCGCCCACGTTGATGTTACCGAGCTCGGCCGGAGATGCGGGGTTGTTGATATCCACAGCGACCAGCCTGCCGCTGCGGTTCCCATACAGGACGTTTCCGGAGACCGCTCCAGGCGAGTAACTGTAGGATGTGCTGAATTCCCCGAAAGTCCCCTCAGTGCGGGGATCGATTGGAAGAGTCAGCCGAACCGCCGACAACGCCCACAGTCTGGGGACGAACAAGTAGTTGCCCGCAACCGCGACCCTCGAAGAGTGCATGTCCGCAAACGGGTTGCTGGAAGCCGTGAACGTACCGACCCGCCTTGGAAAGGACGGGTCCCTGAGAGCCAAGATATCCACGCTCTGCTTGTTGGTGGCCTGGTCCGTGGAAGACAAGAAGACGTAGCCTCCAGCCAGCATCGGAAGTTTGCCATCATACAAACCGGCCGCGGCGCCCAGGGCAACTACCGAAGCGGTGTTTGACACGTCGTACACGGCGACACGTTCGGGAGTCGAAACAACCGCGTGCTTTCCCGAGACCGCAACACCCTGGTTCACGCCGCCCGGAGCCGCGTCAAAGGTGGCGCACGACGCGGGAGCGGTCGGAACGGTGACGTCGTAAATCCAGTTTTTGGCGTAGGTGTGTGCAGACACGAAAAGCCGGTCGCCTTGAACGGCGACGTCGCCGGGGGCCTCATTCGAGGAAGTGCAATCGATTTTGGTTTGGAGGGCACCGCAGTAACCCGGTTTTGACAGGCCAGTCGATCCGCAGACTCCGTTGCTGATCGAAAAGATCTGAATCCTCCCGTCGAAACCCGATGAAGTGTCCCACTCGACGACATAGATGTAGTCGTCTTTCATCTCCATCGACTTGTACAATCCCGCGGTGGGGTGGGTCGTGTCGATAACCGCCATCGAATCTATCTCGTATCGGCTTGCGTTGTCAGGCGCCGTCGCCCAGTCGGGCGAGACCGTCAACGTTGTCGCGTCGTTGGACGAAATCGTCCGGCTCTGACCTGCTCCGGTGCCGCCGCTGATCTTGACGGTCCTGCCAACGTACCTGTTGACCGTCCACGCGGCGCCGCCATCCACGAGGGTGCTGGCGGTTCCGCCGGTTGAGCTGCCCGGGTACGTGAGCTCAACGGTCCTGAGTCCGGTGTTGCCGTCAACGACATAGGCGTAGCGGTCGCGTACCCTCACGTTCCACGCACAAGTCATGGCGGCCGCAACGGTCTGCTGTGTGACGGACATCGCGTCAGGGTTCGAAATATCCACTACGGCCAGTCCCCCGGTCCCCGCGCAGTTTCCGAACGTGACGTATGCGCGATCGCCGCGGATTTCGATCGCTCTCCCCCAAGTCGGAAGGGCGACCTCGGACGCCAGCCAGGGGACGATTTCGTCCGGCTGCACCCTGATCCCCGCGACGATCGGCCCCTCGTGGGGTTGGGGCATGACCTTGTCGTATGCGGCCACGGTGACGTAGAAGGCTGTCCCGTTTTGAAGGCCGGTCAACTTGAACCGGCAGTTGCC
>JBFMGC010000108.1 GCA_040752815.1 Candidatus Zixiibacteriota bacterium | reverse complement strand
GGTGCTGGACATAGGCTGTCGCCCCGGCGGTGTTCGCCCGCAGGGAAGCAGCCCCACCGTGACTGATAGCCGTCGCTATCGACGGGGAGCCGACGGTACTATCCCATTCAATACCGGCAGTGACTGACTGGGCTTCAAAACCGGATGTCCAGAGTCGGGCCATATCGGGCTAGATGTCCGTAAACTTAACCAGGATATCACCGGTGGTATCGGTATTGATATGGGTACGCCATATCTTCGTGCAGCCGTGTTCCTTGGCATGTTGGGTGAGCCGGAGCGCCATGTACTCATAGCTGAAATTACCGCCGCCGAGCCACATGATCTGACTGGCGTGGAGAGCGTTACCGCCGTCGCCCTGGATTTTGCGCTTCACGGCATCCGGTACGTTGGCATTGACGATGACATGGCACTCCACGGTAATTTCGGTACCCTTGAGGACGTACCGGGGCGTGAAGGTACTGCCGTCGGGGTAGGTTTCGATATCCCGACCTTCCATCAGGGCGTTCAGGTTGGTGATGATCTTGTCTACTTTGGCAAACTCGTTATTGCCGTCTATCATAAGCCCGATACAGTATTTCTCGTACATGTCGTTCCTCTATTAGTTAGTATCAACCCACAAGTCACCTGTCGTCGGAGAGGTCGGGGCAACCGTACCGACGGTTATCTTGGCAGCCCCCGTCAGGAAGCCGGTCGGGTTGTTGATGACCGGAGCCGTCAGTGTCTTGTTGGTCAGCGTCTGGGTATCGCTGGTACCGACGATAGCGCCCGTAGGAGCGGTTACAGCGGTAACGGCGCTACTTATGCCGTTACCAAGCAGTAGGCCGCTCTGACGTACTCGTATGTCGTTAAGAAACGCTTTAGGCATCGGATTATCCTGTGATTACTACCCGGTACTGTCCGGCTGTCGGGGCGGTGGCGAAGGTGAAGGTAGTGGTAGTGGCACTGGTCAGGGAGACGTCACATTCCACCATCAGCAGGGCAGGGGTGGAACCGACCTCGTAGACGCAGGCCGTAACGAACTGGTTACCGAGGTTGTGGGTGACGATGATGGACGTAGCGGCCCCGTCCCCGATGGTCTGGGTGTGGATGCCGACAGCACCGAGGGCAGTCCGGGCGGCTGCGGCCGTGGTCTGTCCGGTACCACCGTTGGCGATGGCAACCGTACCGGAAACGTTGACAGCAGTGGTGGCATTGGCGACAGCCGAGGTGATCTGTCCACCGGAGATACTTTTATTCGTGAGTGTCTGCGTCCCGGCTGCCGTTACTAAGGTATCACCGGTAGCGGTGTTCAGCTGGGCGACGGTAGCCTGAAGGGTATTGCTTGTCAGGTTAATGGTCTTGTTCGTGAGCGTCTGCGTACCAGCCAGTGTGGCCACCGTGTTGTCGATAGCGAAGGTATTGCCAGTTTTGGTAAGTCCGGTACCGGCAGTCGGTACTCCGGCGCTACTGAACTGGGTGAAAGCGAGGGCAGTCGTACCGAGGGTAATAGCGCCGTTGTTGTTCAGTACCCAACCGGTATCAGCGTTCGTGGTACCTTCTTCAACGAAGGCGAACATACCGGAGGTGACTTCGGTGTTACTGTCAGCGTCGAGTGCCCGTGTCGGCGCCCCGGTTGCATTGACGGTGTAGATACCGTTTTCAGAGCCGGTAGTCTGGTCTTTAATCAGGATGCGGTTGCCGGTAACCAGTGTCACACCGTCGATGACGGAGCCGTTAGCGAAGGCGGTAGTCAGAGCACCGTTCGCAGTGGTAGCTGCCCGTACCGAGGCTTTGAAGTCGAGTCCTTGGGCGATAGAGTCAGCATAAGCTTTGGTAGCGGCATCGGAGTCAGTAGTCGGGTTAGCCAGGCTGGTGATCTTCTGGTTATTCAGTGAGACGGCGGCTGTCGGGGCAGCTAACTGGTCGAGACGGTTGGATTGTACACGGGCGGCAGTGTAGTAAAGGTTGGTACCTTCGGCTATGTCAGTCGTCGTAGCAGCTGCTCCGGCTGTGACGAGTCCCTTAGCGTCGTAAGTGATCTTGGTAGCCGTTGCGCCCGTGATAGCGGCGTTTTCATCTACCTTGTTGTCTAAGGCGGTCTGGAGGCCGGTGACAGTCGAGATGGCCTGTGCGCCGGTGTGGTTGGCCCGGTCGAGCAGGAAGGTGTCGGTCGAGTTGGCAGTCGCCCCGGAAGCAATACCGTTTAACTTCACCTTATCGGCCGAGGTCATAATACCGGCGTTCGTACCGTCAGCCGACGGAATCGAAGCGTCTCCCCCAGTATCGGAGTTAATGATGACAGTAGTGGCAGACAGGGTAGTAGAGAGGTTGGTAGAACCGGCTCCGGCCGAGGTCGTCATGTCTTCCCAGACGGTACCGTTCCACATGTACCCGGTGTTATCCGTCGTGTTGTAGTACATCTGTCCGGTAACCGGGCTGGAGGGGGCGGTAGCCAGCTTACCAAGGACGGCGTTCTGTAACTCGTTCTTACTGAGGTCTAAATGGGTTAGTATCTTTCGGGCCATTGGGTATAATCCTTATACTTATTTTAATTA
>JBFMGC010000107.1 GCA_040752815.1 Candidatus Zixiibacteriota bacterium | reverse complement strand
CGGATCTCGACAACGACGGTGTCGGCGATCTCTGCGACGACGATGACGATGGCGATACCGTCGCCGACGCGACCGATAACTGCCCGACCGTCGCCAACACCGACCAGGCCGATCTCGACAACGACGGCATCGGCGATCTCTGCGACGACGATGACGACGGTGACACCGTTGCCGATGCCACCGACAACTGCCCGGCGGTGGCCAACACCGACCAGGCCGATCTCGACAACGACGGTATCGGCGACCTCTGCGACGACGATGACGACGGCGATACCGTCGCCGATGCCACCGACAACTGCCCGGCGGTGGCGAACACCGACCAGGCCGATCTCGACAACGACGGCGTCGGCGACCTCTGCGACGACGATGACGACGGCGATACCGTCGCCGACGTGACCGACAACTGCCCGACGGTGGCCAACCCTGACCAAGCCGACCTTGACCACGATGGCATCGGCGATCTCTGCGACGACGATGATGATGGGGATACCGTCGCCGACTCTACCGACAACTGCCCGACCGTAGCCAATACCGACCAGGCGGATCTCGACCACGACGGCATCGGTGACCTCTGCGACGACGATGACGACGGCGATACCGTTGCCGACGCCACCGACAACTGCCCGACGGTCGCCAACACCGACCAGGCGGATCAGGATGGTGACGGTGCGGGCAATGTCTGTGATTCCTGCCCGTTGGATGCGGATAACGACAAGGACGGGGACAGTGTTTGCGGAGATGTGGACAACTGTCCCGAATTGGCCAATGCCGATCAGGCGGACCTCGACAAAGACGGACTCGGCGATGCCTGTGATCCGCAGACCTGCGGAAATGGTACCCGCGAAACAGTTGAGAGGTGTGACGACGGTAACCGAACAGACGGCGACGGCTGTTCGGCGCTGTGTATCACCGAATGTCTTTTGACCGTTTCAAAAGCGGAAGTCGAATGGGATAAAGGCGAGGTGAAATTTGACGGCTCGATACGTCTGCCCTTTGGTGTCACAGCGGCTACTATCCTGCCGCAGGGCGCGGTGAGGATACAAATTGCCGATCTCGCTCCGCTGGTCGCCGACCATATCGAGTTTACCGCCAAGGGAGATGAAGGGAAGAAGTGGGAATATAAGCAAGGAAGCAACAGTATTGATAAGTTCAAGATTGACTGGAAAGGGGCAAAGTTTGATTACAAGGGGCTCGTCCATATCAAGGCCAATCTGCTCGGCCAGGACAGCACCAGCCTCGAGATTGATCGGGAGGGGCTGACCGGTGCCTTTTCTATTCAGATAGGGTCCGCAGTGATTCAGGTCGGCGCCGATAACCAGGTCGTCATTATTCCCGCAACCATGATGGTGGACGATGATGACGACGATGGGGAGATAGAAGTTGACCTTCCCTTTGCATTGACACCGGATATGACCATCCGGATCAGCCGCCCGGAATTACCGGACACCGTGGTAGCGGTGGCGGATTATTACACTTATTCCACAGGGAAATTCGACTTGCGGGCCAAGTTTGACCCAGCGGGAAAGACAGGGATGGAGGTCATGCCGGATCTCAAACTGCGCCTGACGGTGGGTGAGGCAGGATATCCGGGATATGCCGAAATGTCCTCTGGCTGGAAAACCATAAAGGCCAAGGAGTGGAAGCATGAATAGAGAATTTATGCGGAATAGATAACAATAAATCATTACTGAGAATTTAAATAATTCTTGCGACAGAATACTGGAGTGGTAATGTTTAATAGCAACAGGATCAATCACGAACAATGCATTCATTCCGCAACGAAGCACACAACACGCCACCGAAAATCTAATAAAATATTCCTAAAAATGATATTTATTCAGAATTATATCGTAAAATCATTTATAATTTTGGCACTGATGCTACTTTTTCCCATGCCACCCAGTGCTAACGCAGCTGAACCAGTAGTCCAAACGGATTATATCTCGCCTTTTCCGCCGACAATTAACCAGGTAAAATCGCCAACACGAGAAGGCACGCAAATAGTATCAGGAACAAAGGAACCAAACACGAGCATTCTTCTAAATGGAATAGAAGTAGTATCAAATAATGAAAGCGGATCATGGCAATATTCTGTTGAACTTGCAGAGGGAGAAAACCTTTTACATTTCCAAGCCATGGACAGTTTCGGGAATTCAAGCGAAGAAAAAGTTGTTAAAATTATTTGCTATTCAAAAGGACAAACCGGTTATGTTGTTGGTAGGATTGACCACACTTTAATCGACGAGGGGCTTACTGATTTTCCAGTATTGTTACGCTTAACAAAGGATCTCTTTTCTTGGGTCGAAATTTTGGCAGGAGGGTTTATTGACGACACCCCTCCAGCCTTTTCGGTATTCGATTCAAATAACACACAATGCGCTGTAGAAATCGAGAGATGGGCCCCTGTCGAAAAAGAAGGCTCTTCCGGGAACTCCGTGGGTAAGCCAGGCCCGGTATGGGCGAATATGACCTCTTGATAAAGTCGGGTTGCGGAACGAAGAGACCATAAAAATCTCGTAGTGGAGCAGCCCCTTCCGATTTCC
>JBFMGC010000106.1 GCA_040752815.1 Candidatus Zixiibacteriota bacterium | reverse complement strand
CCGAGTTTGCGGAAATCAAGCAGCGCACGAGAGTACAGCCAGATGGCCATGCAGTCTCCCTCGAACTGCTTCATGAGGCTCTCGGCCTCTTCATCGAGATTCAACTCAATCAGACACGGCAGGACTAGGTACCGGATGCCCTGGTTGTCATTAGGGTTGAGACGCAGGAGTTCCCGATAGTGCCCGGCAGCTTCTTCTTTTGCCCCGGCCACCCATAGTGTTTGTGCCAGGCCGGCGCGGGCGCGCATGTACGGACGGGTTTCGATCAGCCCCCAAAAGTAACCGACGTTTTGTTTGAATGCTTTCTTACCGAGCGCCCGTTCACCCGCCTCAACCGCCATCTCGTAAATCCTGATGGCCTCCTCCTCCGTTTCCGGAATCAACTCAGCCAGTATGTTGTACGCATCGGCGCAATCCATGGAAATGCTAAGCGCTTCCATAGCGAGGGCTGCGGTGCCGTTGACGGTGGGGGCCTCCCAGGCTTCGTATATCAGTTCCTGGGCCTGGTCCAGGGCCGTGCTGCTCCGCCTGCCTGAGCGTGCAATGCCGGCAAGATGACGTTCTAATGCCCGCAACGACTGAAGTGGGTTTTCGCCTTCGCTGCTGGGTTGACGTCGGCCTGAATTCTTCTTAGGCTCGGTTTTCTTTTTGGCAGGCTTGCTGGTTTTCATCTGCATCTTCCTTAACGGCAACGAGACCACGTTATGACTGCGGTTGGTTTTGACGGCAAAGTGATCGATTCACTTTGCGGTGTTTCTTCCGGCCCAAAGCGAAATTAACTCTATTCGCTGTCGAAGGTCAAGGTATTGGAAGGCGACTGGAGGGGGTTAAAGGGTGTCGCTACGTTATTGTAATCCCCGCGGATCCCGGCAACTGGCGCAAGCCAACAAACAGGAAAGGGACAGGTCAGATTGACCTGTCCCTTTCGTTTAATAACGATGACTCGGTTATTTGATCAACAGCATCTTCTTGCTGTCAGTAAACCTGTCTGGAGTCAGGCGATACAGATAAACGCCAGACGGATGCCGACTGGCATCCCACACCACAGACGCGTCACCCGCCTCATGCCAGCCGCTGTACTCGGCAACCGTCTGACCGGCGACGTTGATTATGGTCAGACGATACTGGCACGCAACCGGCAGGCTGAAGCCGATTGTCGTTGTTGGGTTGAACGGGTTGGGGTAGTTCTGCTCCAACGCGAATTCGGACGGCAACGCCAATTCTTCTTTGTACATGATATTCGGCGTCCCTAACGGTACAATGCCCGCGGGAATCAGCTTCATCAAGTACATTTTCTGAAGATTTACATAGACCGCATAGCAGTTCGCGGTACCGCCGGCCATGTACAAGCCAGCGAAATACGTGAGCGCCTGGCTCGCCGTTGCGCCGTCGGCCGTTACCACCTTCAACTGGCTCTGACGACCCGAGGCTATGTTCAACAAACACGTGAGCATGGCCCGCTCGGATTTTGCCTCATACGACGGATCGTAAGGCTGCCTGAACATGAAGTCGTAGAAATCATCGAATGTCATCGCCCGCGGACCAGACGCATACGTGACGTCAAGTATCTGAATTTCGAAACCATCGATACGATTGTAGAAATGGTCGAAGATCAAACGTCCGTACCTGTCGAAATCAGTCCTGGTCGGCATACCCCTGATGATTATGCCGTCCTTGATCGCCTGCAGCCGCAGTTTCCACCACCAGATGTCACACACTTTGTTGGTGGCAACGTTGGTCAGCGCGAAGTTTACCTCTACCGGCGCAGTCGCTACCTTCACCGGCACGACCGATTCGCCGACTGGGCTCATACCCAGCGGGACCTGGACTTCAACCACGTAATCACCGCCGGGCAGATCGCCGAACTCGTAATCGCCGAACTCATCGGTCGCTTGAGCACCGGCCGGAGAGCCGTCCCGCATGAGGCTCACTACTACCCCGTGCAAGCCGCCGCCATTCAGGGTTACTTGGCCGAAGATAGATCCGTTGGTAGGCGGAAGAACTACAGTGCCGGGCGTACCGGTGGGATCGTCAGGGTCATCGCCCGTCTCAGTTGTGGGAGGAGTTTGGTCGCTGTCTATGGTGGCGAAGTTCGTGATAGTCGTTCCTGGCACCGCATTCGAATTGATTCTCACGACTAACTCAATAAGTGGGCCAGCCTGTCCAGCCAAGATCGTTCCAATCTCCCAAGTCACCGTATTGGAAACTGGATCGAATACTCCGGTTCCCGGCACTCCGCCCACGGTCTCGGAAACAAAGTCCAGCTCCGCAGGCATCGTGTCCCGGACTGTCACCCCCGTGACGTCGAAAGCGTTGTCAAAGTTGTCAAAGTTTATCCGGTAGGTGAAATTCTGGCCTATAGGAACGCCTACTCCCTGCACGACATCGTTTTTCGCCAGATTAAGCGGATTGTAACTGACGTTGGCGATGGCAATGCCTGCCGGATTGCCCAGATCAAAAGTCTGCTGAATCATTGCGAACGGCGTCGTGCTGCAGTTCCACACCTGCATAGTGCCGCCGCCGGCACCGTACCACCCGCCGCCGGTAATATAGACGAAGCCGCTGGTTTCGTCGACCGCAATACCCATGGCGCCGCCGCAGTCGACGCTGGTTTCGACTCTGGCAACCACATCGTACTTGCAGATGAGATTAGATCCGG
>JBFMGC010000105.1 GCA_040752815.1 Candidatus Zixiibacteriota bacterium | reverse complement strand
GAACCCGAAAGCGTCAACTGAGTCACGATGCAGGTTAGCACTTTGTCCGGACCCGCGTCGGCGTTCGGCGCGGTCACATTGGCCGTAACCAGCGCGGTGTCTTTGGACGTGCAGCCATTGACAGGATCGGTGACGGTCAGTTCATAAGTACCTGCGGCATCCACGACTGGCGTGGCCGTCGAACCGCCGGAGACAATATTGCCGCCAGCGCTCGCCGCCCAGCTAAATGTGGCTCCTGGTGTGGTGGAGGAGCCGCTCAGCGACACCTGCGTAATCGCGCAGGTTATCACCTTGTCCGGTCCGGCATTCGCGTTCGGTTGAGTGACATTGAGCGTGACCAGAGCCACGTCACTCGCCGGGCATCCGTTCGAGGGATCGGTAACCGTCAGGGTATAGGTCCCCGCGGCATCAACCAGCGGCGTCTCCGTGTTCGCGCCGGACACGATGTGCCCGCCACCGGACGCCACCCAACTATAGGTGGCTCCCGGTGTCGTGGATGACCCTGAGAGATTGATTTGCGTGACCGCGCATGTGAGAACCTGATCCGCTCCGGCGTTGGCATTTGGTGCGGCGATGTTCTGAGTGACCAGCGCCGTATCAACCGCCGTGCAACCATTGGCAGGATCTGTTACTGTCAGAATGTAGGTTCCCGCAGCATTAACCAGCGGTGTCGCCGTGGAGCCTCCCGACACGATGTTGCCGCCGGCAGTGGCTGCCCAGGAGAATGTCGCACCAGGAGTGCTGGAGGACCCGCTCAAATCGACCTGTGTAACCGTGCAAGTCAGCACTTTGTCCAGACCAGCGCTGACATTCGGCTTTGCAATGTTCTGCGTCACCAGCGCCACGTCGCTGATCGTGCATCCGTTCGCCGGGTTGGTCACTGTCAGTGTGTAGGTTCCTGCGGCGTCGACTGTCGGCGTGGCCGTGCTCGCGCCGGAAACAATATTCCCGCCGCCGCTCGCCACCCAACTGTAGATCGCGCCCGGTGTTGTGGAGGAGCCATCCAACGTCACCTGTGTCACGCTGCACGTAAGTACTTTGTCCGGTCCCGCATCGGCGTGCGTGTTATTGGTATTTGTAGTGATCGTGGCATCGCACGAATCTGAGCATCCCGTGGCAGTGATCGTGACGACGACGCGCTTGGTGCCGGCGCTATTGAACCGGGCACTCGCAGTCCCCTGCCCGCTCACCGGCGATCCATACCAGAAGTAGGTCACACCTGTCGAGGGCGTGGACGTCACGGTCGCAGAGGCTTCGAGACTGTCGCAGGTGAGCTCGTCTCCGGAACAGCTTAGTACCGGCTTGGTGTTGTTCAAGGTGACCAAGGCGACATCCGTTGCGGTGCAACCATTGGCCGGGTCGGTAACAGTCACGGTGTAAGTGCCCGCCGCGTCGACCAGAGGAGTCGCTGTCGCAGCGCCAGATACAATGTTGCCGCCAAGCGAAGCCACCCAACTGAAGGTAGCGCCTGGCGTCGTCGATGAGCCGGAGAGATTGATCTGCGTTACGGCACAGGTCAGAACTTTGTCGGTTCCGGCATCGGCGTTCGGCGGCGTGATATTCTGCGTGACCAATGCCACGTCGGTGGCGGTGCAGCCATTGGCCGGATCGGTCACCGTCAACGTATAGGTGCCGACGGCGTTAACCAGTGGCGTGGCCGTTGTTGCACCTGAAACGATGTTGCCACCGCCCGATGCCACCCAACTGAAGGCAGCACCCGGCGTGGTGGACGATCCCGCCAGGTTCACCTGAGTCACTGTGCAGGTCAGAACTTTGTCAGGTCCCGCGTTCGCATTCGGCGGCGTCACATTGAGAGTGACCAGCGCCACATCGGTTGCGGTGCAACCATTCACCGGATCGGTCACCGTCAGCGTGTAAGTGCCGGCGGCGTCGACGAGCGGTGTCGCCGTGGAAGCTCCCGATACAATGTTGCCGCCAAGCGATGCGACCCAGCTAAAGGTCGCGCCCGGCGTCGTCGAGGAGCCAGACAGGTTTATCGAGGTAACCGCACAAGTGAGAACTTTGTCCGGACCAGCATTGGCATTTGGAGGTGTGACGCTCATCGTCACCAGCGCCACGTCCGTTGCTGTGCAACCATTCGAAGGATCAGTAACGGTCAATGTGTAGGTGCCGGCTGCGTCGACCAACGGTGTCGCGGTCGTCGCCCCGGACACGATGTTCCCACCAGCGGAAGCGACCCAACTGAAAGTTGCGCCCGGGGTCGTTGACGATCCAGCCAGATTCACCTGCGTAACCGAACACGTAAGAACTTTGTCCGGGCCGGCATTGGCATTCGGAGGAGTGACGTTGAGTGTCACCAGTGCGACATCAGTCGCCGTGCATCCGTTGACCGGATCGGTGACAGTCAGTGTGTATGTCCCAGCGGCGTCGACCAGCGGAGTCGCGGTCGCAGCACCGGACACGATGTTCCCGCCGCCTGAGGCCACCCAGCTAAACGTGGCACCCGGTGTCGAGGAAGACCCCGCCAGATTGATCTGGGTCACGGCGCAAGTCAGGACCTTATCCGGTCCGGCGTTCGCATTCGGCGGAGATACGTTTAGCGTTACCAACGCGGTGTCTTTCGCCGTGCAACCATTGGCTGGATCAGTAACGGTTAGTATGTATGTGCCAGCGGCGTCAACCAGCGGTGTCGCCGTTGAGCCTCCCGAAACAATATTCCCGCCTGCAGCAGCAGCCCAGCTGAACGTTGCACCTGGCGTCGTCGAGGAACCGGCGAGGTTGATCTGGGTCACAGCACAGGTGAGAACTTTATCGGGACCCGCGCTGACATTCGGCGGTGCAGCGTTCAATGTCACCAGCGCCACATCGGTTGCCGTGCATCCGTTGGCCGGATCGGTTACGGTGAGTGTGTAGGTACCAGCCGCATCTACCAAAGGCGTGGCGGTCGCGGCGCCAGAGACGATGTTGCCGCCAAACGATGCCACCCAGCTGAATGTCGCACCCGGCGTAGTCGATGAACC
>JBFMGC010000104.1 GCA_040752815.1 Candidatus Zixiibacteriota bacterium | reverse complement strand
AACCGCGGGGGTGACAAGAACCGGCGGAACAGGGCGACCACGAGACATAGGGTATCTCCTTTCGTGAAAAAAGAAAGATACCACCTCCTCAATATTAATGCAAGCTAAACATGGGACATAACACTAGGTGAACCGAAGAACTCGACATTTTCGGCTTTCGGCTTTTTGGACGGACACGTAGGTCGGCAGAAAATACCAGTGGTTCGCACGCCGACAAAGAAGACGCCCTCGAATTCGCTGTCGCGGTCCATGAGCGCCTGATACATCGTGGATGGTGGTGGCAGCGTGGTCATAGTTGGTTTCCAATCATTGTATTCATAAACGGCTGAACCGCCAAGCGGTTCTGCCCTACTATTGCTTCCAAACTAACTGTTTGAAGTCAAGGTACATCCGGTTTTTGAGCAGGAAATTCGAAAAGTGATCTTTATAGCGAAGGCCTCTGGTCCGCCTGTCGCCAACGGGGCGGTCTACCCAGGGTAGTGGCATCACGATTGTCGGAACCCCGCCACGGCGGGCAGGCTCCAGGGTCCCGAGCTACGGCTGCCGGGGTGAAATCGTCTCCACGGGGTATAGGCACATCGGGAACGAGGCGTGGAGATTGCCGGTGTGGGCGAGAGTGGAGCCTCGGCAGGCGCCGCGACAATTGGCGAAATTGTCGCAGGTGCTGCAGAAGCCGTCGATTTGATCACGAAGGAATTCCGCCATCGCGAGCATCCTTGGCGACTGCCAAAGATCCTGGAGTGGTTGCTCACGTACGTTCCCGACAAGGAACTGTGGAAAGGCGAGGGCGGTGCAGGGGTAGACGTCACCGCTGGCCTTGAGATAAAATGTCTCGATACCCGCTATGCACTTGTGGAATCCGTAGTCAGGAGGGACCGGACCGAAACCGACGTCAAACGTAACCAGGATGTCGTCGTCCTCCTGAGCTTCCTTCACAAATGCCAGCAGATCGCAGAGCTCGTCGGAGAATTGGAGACGGCGTTTCACCTGCTTTTGTTTGCCGCGGCCGATCGGCGTGAATCCGCAGAACCTTATTGTATCCACCCCCTCATGCTTGCCGAAAGCGATCATCCTGCGGGCATCGTCGAGGTTCTCGCGCCCGACCAGCGACGCCATGACCACTCTGGCGCCGAGTCGTTTACAGATGCGGATTGCGTCCACGATGCGATGATAGTCGGAATTGGTGGCGCCGCGAATTCGACGGTTCATCTCCGGGGTGGAGCCGTCGAGACTGATCTGCACCGTATGGCAGCCGGCCGCGATGAGCCGCTCGGCGCGCTCTTCATTCAGGAGAACCCCGTTTGTAGTGATATTGCTCCGGACGTTTCGGGACCAGGCGTACTCGGTGAGTTCTTCGAGATCTTTTCGCAGGAGGGGTTCGCCGCCGGTCCAGCCGATCATCTTGACGCCGACTTCCGCCATAGCATCGATGATCGCCCGGCATTCGTCGTCGGTCAGTTCGCCCACCGGACGGCGCGTGGCCGCGGTAAAACAATGCGCACAGCGCAGGTTGCACTGGCGGGTGATCTCCCAGCCGACTATGTCGGGAACTCGCTTGTTGGTGTCGCTCATGAACCGCGGTTGGGGTTAGATGGGGATGCGTTGGCGGAGGCGTAGGCGAGATCCAACAGCTCGCCCAGGTTGTGTTTCCAAGTGACACACGATCCGCAGGTGGCGCTCGGCTTTTCAAGTCCCCGTGCCGGGCAGCCGCCCATACAGATCGGCAGTACCGAGCAGTCGCGACATTCGGTCAGTCCCAGCGGCTGCCAGGACTGATAGGCTCTTAGATTGGCCAGCTGCTGCTCGCTTGGTTGTGAGGAGAAGATATCGCCCACCCATTTGGCGCCGTCGAGCGAAAGATCCTCCCAGCATTTGAACAGGTGTCCGGTGGGCGAGACCACGAAATACCCCTCGGCGATTGCGCCGCACGCCGCACCCGATGACGGCCGTGGGAAAGTGACCTGCCGGATACCGCGTTCGAGCAGCCGTCGGTACGTTCGAGTGAGGGCGCCTGCGAATTCCTCGTTGTCATGGCAGCGTTCAATAATGTCGGAACAGACCGAGCCGGAGGGTGTGATAGGAGCAAAGGTAATATTCACCTTATCAAGAACCTGTCGACTCTGCAGAAGCTCGACAACCTCATAGGCCGAGTCGACATTGTCTTTATCGATATTGATGCGGATATTAATCTTCAGAATCCCGGCAACAGCGCACAGGTTGTCGAGAATGCGATCGAATGTCCCCCGCCCGTTCTTCAGCTTTCTGCGGGAGTCGTGCACTGACCGGGGGCCATCGAGGGTGACTTGCGCCTGGGCGACACCCAGTTCCTTCAATTGCCGGGCCATTGCTGCGTCCAAAAGGTACCCGTTGGTGATGATCATTCCGGGATACAATGTGAGGCGGTGCTTCCTCGTGAGTTCGGCGAACTCCCGCTGGAGTCTTTCGATAATCGGAAGGCACAACGTCGGCTCGCCGCCGAACCAGCAGATACGAAGGCCGTCGGCCCGATAGAGATAGCGATCGACAAAGGCGAGGAGCGCCTCTTGGGTCGGTTCGGACATGCGCCCGCCGGTACGCGACTCGAAGCAGTAATCGCAGCTGAAATTACAGGCCAGCGTGGGAGCGATAGTCAGTGTCAGTATCGTTCCCTCGAGTCGATCAGAGCGGGCTTTGACTCTGAGCGCTGACCGTTGATCGATACCGTCGGGAATCAGAAAGCCGCCGTCGCGGAGACACTGTAGAAACGACGCGGCCTCGCCCTCGTAAACTGCGTTGGGTGCGTCCAGGATCTTGCGAACGACCGGGTAGTTCTCACTTTCGATTTCGGCGACCGCGCCTGAGTAGCTGTTATAGGCGAGGATGATTCGACCGTTGCGTATCGCGCAGAGATGATTGTACCGTGATGCTTTCATTGAACCCTGTAACTGTCGATAAGCCGGACGGAGGAAACGTTGTGGAATGGCCGAAGATCATGCGCCGGGCTTCGTCGGACCGGCGCATGGCTCACTACGAGACTCCTCGTCGTTGTACTTG
>JBFMGC010000103.1 GCA_040752815.1 Candidatus Zixiibacteriota bacterium | reverse complement strand
GCAGGACGGGGATGAGCGAGGCTTTTCTGGACTGGCTCAAACCCCAACTTGCGGTTATTTCCGTCGGAAAAAATGCGTATGGACACCCGGCGTCAGAGATCCTCCAAATGTTAGCAGACAGAGAGATTCGAGTGCTAAGGACAGATAATCATGGTGATAAAGAGATTATTTCGGATGGAAAATTTTGGACGGTCAGATAGGGAGGCCCGTCCGCCAATCGCCTTCGGCAATAGCCGATGGCGGTCGGGCGATGATGGTCTACTGGGGAGTCGCCGATGCGGTTGCGGTAGATGGTATCGCCTGATTCAATAAGATGAGCCAGTCTACCGTCGCACCTGCGGGGGCCGCGGTAGAGAACTGGATGGTGAACCCACCCGTCGTTTTGGCGGCAACCCAAACGCTGGTGTCCCAGCTGGGGGTAGCAAAGACACTATAGTTGGTGTCGGTTGCCGTAAGCTCCGCAACCTCCAATGATGTGTTGCCCTCCGATACCGCCACCGACGTACCCAAGCTGTTAGTCGTGAGTTGTACCGGTCCAAGCAGTCGGGTGGCGCCTTCTATGGTCAGATTGCCGGTAAACGTAGCACTTCCGGACGCGTCGATTTTGGCCACCACGCGGTCATCGGTGCCGCGGATGAGGAGATCTCCGAAGCCTCTGGTCGGAAGCGATGAGGGCGAGGCGGCAAGATCGGGGATAGGTCGGGCCAGGTCTATCGTGAGATTGCCATCCCCAAGCGGAGCGAGCGTATTGGTCCCCAAAACGCCAGCAACCGTCGTGTTGCCGGAGACGGCGACATCGCCTCGGAAAAAGATGCGTCGCAGCGTATCGATGAGCACCGTGCCGTCCAAGATATCTACGTTGGCAAGCCGGTTTTTCTGGATGTAGAAGGTATCACTTAGTGTCTCTACCACGTTATCGGCAAACCGGATGACACCGTCTATAAGAAGCGAGCCGGTGATGGTCGTGCGCGAGAGCATCGTATCGCCAAGGACAAACAGGCTGGTGTTGACCGTGATCGTGTCGTTTTCTACCTGCACGGCAGCGGCAAGAGCAGCGCTTTCCGAACTTGCTACGATGATTGGCGGCGGGGCGATGTGTGACGAGGCGCTGCTTACCGTAAGCAGATTCGTTTCGAGCGATGCAAAGCGGTCATTCAAGTCCCCGAATGAGGTTTGGATGCGATCGGCATACAACATACCGGAGATCGTGGCGTCGTCATGGACCACGAGTGTGTCGGCGTGCAGTTCTCCGGAGAACGTGGCATTCCCCAGACTATCAAAGCTCGCCGACGGCGTTCCTTCATGGTTGGTGATGGTAAACGTTTGGGTACTTCCCAGTCGTACGGCAATCCCGGCGGAATCGCTCGCGATGGGGGAGAGGGTATCGGTTTGGATCGCGTTCGATCGGATCAGTCCGGCTCGTATCGTACTGCTGACCAGTTCCGAGAACGCGCCGATGCGTTCGATCACCGATTCAGCGCCGTCGATGGCGACCCGCACGATGCGGAAAACCTCGTTGATTTTGGTAACGATGAGTCCGTCGGAGGATGTCAACTGGGTATCCGGATCAAACCAGGACGTGTTGATGTACGCCTCCACTGTACCGGTACAAGGGGCATCCGGCTGCCCCAATGCGGTGGCGTCTTCGGTTGTAGGACACGAGAAGTTCTGCAGGGCTTTGGCAATGATGGTACCAGCTTTGGTTGCCTTGATCCCCACACCCGGGATATTGGAGGAGGTAATCGGGTCGCCGACTGCAATCGGACCGTTGGCGGTTGAGACCTTGATTGGGACGCGCCCGGCCAAGGCAACGGCAGGCCGGTCGGGACTATTGCGGCTTGCAGCGTTAAAGTTGAGGTCGACGAGGTTGCTATCCATGACGATAGCCGGGTTGGTGGTGACGACGCCGATGAGCTTCTGGTCATACGGAATCCGTGACAGCGCTACTGTTGCCTCTCCATTTACCGGCGGGTCGGTAACGGAGAGAATGTCACCCGGGTAGACCGGCTCGCTACTTCGGTACCGCTCGGCAATATCAGCTCCTCCGACAGAACTTGCCCACGTTGCGCCATATCTGGCAATGTAGGTATTGGTCTTCGTACTGCCTCGGCTAAAGTCAAACTTAACCGTAAGGTAACTTCCGGCCGCGGGGAAGGAGAAGCTGTACTCGCGCTCATCTGGATCCTGGTTGGTGTCGGTTTGAATCCACGTCCCCAACACCCAACCGCTCCCGCTGTCACAAGCGGATTTAGAGGAGTACGCATTACACGCGTAGACATTGATTGCCGAGGTCGAATCTTGTGCATCCGTGGCAAATGAGGTCCACAGGTAGGCAAATTTCGTCGAGGAAGCCAGGGTCTGGGTTTCACTGAAAAGCGAGCCGGTCAGGGCGTTGGCATTATTATCCGGCGCCATGGATTTGACGCCGCTTGCGGCACTACCCACTGCTTCGAGCTGATATCCGACCCCAAGACTCGTCACGTCTTCATCAATTAGCAACGTGCCGCCGCTTGGGACATTGGCAGAGGAGTTATATGTTTTGATATTAGTATCACTATTTAACTGGATCTTTGATAGTGCGCCGAGTGTAGTTGAGTTAGTGCCAACGTACATGTATTGATTATTGAAGTCCGGCTGGGCTACTCCGACGGTATTGGTGCCGGTTGAAATATATCCCAGTTGTTGATTCGCATCCGCCGCCCCGCCACCTAAGCCCGTTCCATGACTTTGCAGCGCGCGATAGCCCACCTGGTACATGTTTTTTATCTGGCCGGCGGTAAGAGCTGTGGCGGTAAAGAACGGTTCGTCAATATAACCGGCAAAATAATCGGCAAGAACACCAGAGGAATAACGGGCTCCGATTGATAGATTGGTTGCCGTATTTGAGGTAGTTCCGGTTTGTGTGTCTGTGGCATCAAGCTGACCGTCTATAGTCCCCGCAAATCAAATCTCCCACTACTATAAGATCTGATTGTCTGGTACGCTGGATAGGTGGTAGATCCTGTCCAAATCACCAGTGATGAACGGTCTCTCCTGCTTGATCATTACCGGAAAG
>JBFMGC010000102.1:2270-3072 GCA_040752815.1 Candidatus Zixiibacteriota bacterium | reverse complement strand
CGTGGTCGAGCACCATCCGGACGGCGCGCTCACGCACCTCGGCTGAGAACTTCGGGGATTTGGTATGGTTCGTCATGGCTCCAGTCTCTCAAGAGTTGGAGCCTCCGGCAATCTCGGGGCGGTTCAGAGCTTGGCAATTTCAGCCTCTGTGGAAGGGATCGAGATGCTGGAGTCAACTTCAAGGGTATGGGCCGCCCTGGCCTGCGCGGTGTTCATGTCTCTTGCCACGAGTGCCTCTGCGCAACAGCCAATTGATCGCACGGTGCTGCCCATCCACGAACCGAAACTGCCAACCTATAAGGAGCTCGACGCACGCAAGGCCAAGGCGCCCGCTCGCTTCGAGGTCAAAGCGCCCGCAGGCGCACCCAATGTTCTAATTATCCTAATCGATGACATGGGCTTTGGAGTGCCGAGCACCTTCGGCGGACCCGCCCAGATGCCGACCTTGGACCGGCTGGCGAACGGCGGTCTACGCTATAACAATTTCCACACGACCGCATTATGCGCCCCTACACGCGCGGCTCTGCTGAGCGGTCACAACCACCACATGAACAACATGGGGTCGATTACCGAGACTGCGACAGCGTTCCCCGGCTATACGGGCGTGACGCCACAGAACCTTGCACCGATATCGAACATTCTACGGCTGAACGGCTACAGCACCGCGCAATTCGGCAAGAATCACGAAACGGCCGCGTGGGAAATCAGCCCCTCCGGTCCGACCGACCGGTGGCCGACCCGTAAGGGCTTCGACAAGTTCTATGGTTTCTTTGGCGGCGAAACCAACCAGTGGTCGCCATTG
>JBFMGC010000102.1:0-2260 GCA_040752815.1 Candidatus Zixiibacteriota bacterium | reverse complement strand
GGTGCCGGTCGAGGTGCCGAACGATCCGAACTACAACTTCATGACCGACATGACCAACAAGGCCATCGAGTGGGTCAATTTTCAACAGGCGCTCACGCCGAGCAAGCCGTTCTTCATGTATTTCGCGCCGGGTGCCACACACGCGCCGCATCATGTCCCGAAAGAGTGGATCGCCAAATACAAGGGCAAGTTCGATCAGGGCTGGGACAAACTGCGCGAGGAGACGCTTGCGCGCCAGATCAAGCTCGGCGTAGTTCCCTCGGGCACCAAGCTGGCGCCCAAGCCAGCCGGTGTCAAAGACTGGGATACGCTGTCGGCCGACGAAAAGCGGCTCTCTGCCCGGCAGATGGAAACCTTTGCAGCATTTTCTGAATATGCCGACACCGAAATTGGCCGCTTGATCGATTCACTGCGTGAAATTGGCCAGCTCGACAATACGCTGATCTTTTATATCGCGGGTGATAACGGTACCAGTGCTGAAGGTGGTCCGGATGGGACGTTTAACGAATACAGCTCTCTCAATGGCGTGCCTGAATCGGTTCAGGACATGCTGAAGCGCTACGATGAATGGGGCGGACCGACGACCTACCCCCACATGGCTATTGGCTGGGCCATCGCAGGCGACACGCCGTTTACCTGGGCCAAGCAGGTGGCGTCCGATTTCGGCGGCACCCGCAATGGCATGGTTGTGCACTGGCCCAAGCGCTTCAAGGGCAAGGGTGAAGTCCGCAGCCAGTTTTCGCATGTCATCGACGTCGTACCGACCATCCTGGAGGCGACCGGTCTGCCGCAGCCGAAGTTCGTCAATGGGGTCGCACAAGTGCCTATCCAAGGCACAAGCCTCATCTACACTTTTGGCAATTCCAAGGCGCGCGACCGGCATACGACGCAATACTTCGAGATGGCCGGCAACCGCGCCTTGTACAAGGACGGTTGGTTCGCTCGAGTAATTCACAAAACGCCGTGGGGCCGCGAACCGATCGTGACGCTGCAGAATGATGTCTGGCAGCTCTATGATACCAGCAAGGATTTCAGTTTGGTCAACGATCTGTCCAAAACGAACCCGGGCAAGCTGAGGGAAATGCAAAGAGAATTCATGAAAGTTGCTTCCGAGAATCATGTTCTACCTATCGACGATCGCAGCTTCGAACGTCTCAATCCGGCGATTGCCGGCCGGCCCGACCTGATGGCTGGACGCACATCGCTGACGCTTCGCAGCGGCATGCGGGATCTCGGCGAGAATGCGTTCATCAACGTCAAGAACAAGTCGAAGGTCATTGCCGCGGACGTCAATGTACCCGCGGGCGGTAATGGAGTGATCCTGGCGCAGGGTGGGCGGTTTGGTGGCTGGAGCCTGTATCTGAAGGACGGTAAGCCGACATACACCTACAACTATCTTGGTCTTCAACACATGACCATCGCCGGGGCTGAGGCACTTCGAGCCGGAAAGGCCAATATTCGGTTCGAATTTGCCTATGACGGCGGCGGCATGGGCAAGGGTGGGACTGGCACACTTTCAGTCGATGGCCGCCAAGTCGCGACCGGGCGGATTGAGCGCACCCAAGCTTTCCTTTTCTCTCTCGACGAGACCGCTGATGTCGGCCTGGATGGCGCCACGCCCGTCGTGGAAGACTATGGCTCGCTTCATGGCCAGTTCAATGGAACGATTGACAGGGTGACGATTGACGTCAAGTAGGGTGCGGCTTTGTCATCGACTTGATTGGACCGTGCGTGTCGCGAGGTGCCAGCGGTGACCGTGAGCCTTCTCGTCGTAAGCGCGGTGATCGAGTTTGCCACGGGCGTGTCGCTGCTCGTCGTACCGGAGCCGGTCGTTGCCCTACTTCTCGGTGGCTCACTCGACACGCCGACAGCCTTGGTCGCAGCGCACGTTGCAGGCGCGGCTCTGCTTTCCCTTGGATCGGCTTGCTGGCTCGCACGCCGGGACGGTTACACGCTCGTCGCTGCGATGCTTGTGTACAATGTGGCAGCTACTGCGGTCATGATGCATGCGTATTTCGGTTTCGGACTGAATGGCATAGGGCTTTGGCCGGCAATAATCTTGCACTCTTCGCTGGCGGGCTGGTGTCTAAGATTCTTGCAAGCTCGGATGCAAAACGCAAAGTAATCGGCACCTGTCGTCAAGTGTGTACCCGGACCTCTATTCCGCATCCATTGGCCCGGGTCACTCGCCAACCTTAATGCATCGAGCATGCATGCAGGTTCTAGCAGGTTCTGGACACACGTCACTCAATCCTCAGCG
>JBFMGC010000101.1 GCA_040752815.1 Candidatus Zixiibacteriota bacterium | reverse complement strand
GGAACCCGACATCTTCTCCCGTGAAGCAGACAGCCACCCTTCGACAAGCATGTAGGTCGAAACCCCTGCGGTTTCGACATCGATACCGCTTGCTATCAAGTGAAAACGGCACTCGTAGGTCGGGTTCCGGAGTGATTCGCGCAGGCGAATCGCGCAGAAACCCGACAATGGCGGGTTAGTGTGCGCGGCCCCGCGCAGAAGCGCGGGGCCCTCGGCTGCCCGTTCGGCTAATCCCCTGGGGCAGACCAGGACCCCCGATCAAAGTCGAGGGCATGGGTCTGCCGCCCACAAGATGGACCCCCCGCTTGAAGGGGAAGGTGACGGCCCTGACGGGCCGTCTGACACTACGAATCGCAGATGGGTTTAGGCATTGGGTTTCTGACCGGCGGGCACAACTGGGCCCCGGTTTACACCGGGGTGACGGCCTCTGGGGGCCGTCGGGTGAGCGGGTGATCGTCAGACGGGACCCAGGTCCCATCACACCCGCGGAAGCGGGTGCCCAGTTGTGGTGGCCGGGGCAGTACCCGTATACCTAATGCGACGAAACGCGGTTGGGTTTAGGCACTGGGGCAGTGATCAGCGAATACAACTGGGCCCCGGTTTACACCGGAGTGACGGCCCCCGGAGGGCCGTCGGATGAGCGGGTGATTGTCAGACGGGACGCCAGTCCCGTCATTCCTGCGGAGGCAGGAATCCAGTCAACGTGGACGGTCAGAGAAGTGGGTTGCCGGAGAAGACCTCATTGCGAAGGCCCGTTCGATGTATTGGTGTTGTTTCATAGCGAGCTTGACTGGATACCCGCCTCCGCGGGTATGACGGCCTTAATGGCCGTCCAGGCCCACACCATGTACACGTTACCCCTACACCCGGTACACTTCGGTAATCTCGGTGTTGTCGGCGGCGTTGTAGATGCGGAAATCGGCCTGGTTCAAAGTCGTGTCGCGCACCAGATTGATCCGGCAGCGAAACGCCTTCATGATCCGCTGCAGGCGGCTCGAACCGTTGCCGTTGGCCATCACCTCCGCCATGTCGGGGCTCACCACCAGGTGATAGTCGCGATACCGATTGGCCGCTTTCGCCCGGTGAAACCAGCGCTCGATCTTGGTGGCGATATTTTCTTTTGACATAATCCGCCCCAGTCCCTCGCAGTGCGGGCAGGGCTCGGACAGCGTCTGCATGTGCGACGGCCGCACCCGTTCGCGGGTCATCTCGATCAGGCCGAACTCGGTCACCGGGTTGATCGCCCGCTTGGCGCGGTCGTTGCGGAACGCTGACTGGAACTCCTCATGCAGGCGGCGACGGTTCTCGCGATTGTACATGTCGATAAAGTCACACACGATCAGTCCGCCCATGTCGCGCAGACGAATCTGCCGAGCGATTTCTTTCGCGGCGACAAGGTTGGTCTGGAAAATCGTGTACTCCTGGTCGCGCCGCCCCACAAACCGGCCGGTGTTGACATCGATAGTCACCATCGCCTCGGTCTGATCGATCACGAGATAAGCGCCTTTTTTGATCCAGACTTTGCGGTTGAGCATGCGGTCCAGTTCCGGTTCGAGATCGTACTGATCGAACAGCGGTTTGTTGCCCCTGTAGAGCTGCACGCGGTTTTTGAGGTGTGGCAGCACCAGGCGGGCGTAGCTGATGATCTTCTTGTAGTCATCGCGGCTGTCGCAAATCACCCGGTCGACCTCATCGGTGAACAGATCGCGAATCATCGCCACGACCATGTCGGCCTCTTTGTGCACGAGCGCCGGTGCGGGGAGGCGATCCGCCTTGGCCTTGAGCTTGCCCCAGAGCCTGAGCAGCCGCTTGATGTCGGCGCGGAAATCACTCTCCTGCCGCCCCTCAGCCTCGGTACGGACAATCAGCCCGAAACCCTCGGGACGAAGAGGCGTAACCACCTTGCGCAGGCGGCGTTTTTCGCCCCAGTTGGTAATTCTCTTGGAGATGCGCACGTGGTCGTCATCGGGCACCATGACCAGATATCGCCCGGCGAGCGAAATCTCCGAGGCTATCCGCGGCCCTTTGGTGGAGATCGGTTCCTTGATCACTTGCACCAGGATCTCCTGCCCTTTTTTCAGGACCGTTTCGATTCCGGCGCGGCGGGTCTTGCGGACGATCTCCGCCGGGGCTTCTTCGTCTTCGTCGTCGTCCGAGTCGTACGTGTCACGATAGACCTTGCCGATATCGGACGAATGCAGATAAGCGGCGCGTTCAAGACCGATCTCGACAAACGCCGCCTGCATGCCGGGCAGCACCGAGCTGATCTTGCCCTTGTAGATGTCGCCGACCATGCGGTCGGAGCCGGCACGTTCGACCTGGAGCTCGACCAGGTCGCCGTCTTCGAGCAGTGCCACACGAGTTTCGTACTCGGTGGTGTTGATTACGATTTCTTTCCTCACAATATCTCCGTTGTCCCCTCAGGGGTGAACGATTCTCCTGCTTTCGGCCTGAAGCCGTTAATGAACGATACACCGTCCATCTCCTTCTTACCCGCCGGCACCACCTTGGTAAGCTCGACCATGCTGTCGCGACAGGCCACCCACAGGGCCTTCTTGTTCGCTGTGATGGTCCCCGGGGCGGCAGACTCGATCGTTTGTTCCGGGACCCGGGCGAAATGAACCTTGAGCTTCTGTCCGCGGAAGAACGTATACGCTCCCGGTTTGGTGGCCATGCCTCGGACGAAATTGGCGACCCGGTATGCAGGCTGATCGAAATTGATCAGCGCATCGCCGGGATGAATCTTGGGTGCCGGCGTGGCGACCGTGTCATCCTGCGGAATCGGGTTGGATTTGCCGCCCTGGATCAGGTCCAGGGTTTCGAGCGTGAATGGTCCGGCCAGTTCGGCCAGGCGATCATGCAGGGAATCGAAAGTATCGGTTGGGGCGACCGGAACCTTGGTTTGAAGGATCATGTCGCCGGTATCTATTTCACGTTTCAGGAAGAAGCTGGTCAGGCCGGTTTCGGTTTCGCCGTTGATGATCGCCCAGTTGATCGGCGCCGCGCCGCGGTATTTGGGCAGCAGCGATGCGTGGATATTGATCGCTCCGAGTTTGGGCAGCTCGAACAGGCGAGGCGGCAGTATCCGAAACGCCGC
>JBFMGC010000100.1 GCA_040752815.1 Candidatus Zixiibacteriota bacterium | reverse complement strand
AAAAACGGGGGTGGAGGTGGTGACTCCATCCCCGTTGTGTTATTCATTTATTCTCGTCGTTTCGTTACTGGCAGTGGGGCGCCGGGCCGCTTCTGTAAATGTATGTGATCAGATAATTAACATCCAGAATAGTAACCCCGCCGCTGCCGTCAACATCGGCGCTCAGCAGCGGATCGGGGGCCGGGCCCTGCCGATACAAATACGCGATAATATAGGTCACATCAAGGATGTTAACCGATCCGTCGGCGTTGGCATCGCCGCAAACCCACGTGATCTCGGTCGTGAAGTTCCGGCAGGCGCACCAGTCGCCCCAGCCGGCTTCATTCTGAGCCCGAACCCGCCAGAAGAAGGTCACGCCCTCATCGAGACCGGTCACCTGGCACTGCGACACCGCACAGCTCGTATCCTTCACCGCCGTCGTGAAAGCATCGGTAACATCGACCTGAACCTCATACTGTGTCGCCGTCGTCACATCCTCCCAGTCAAGAACAACCGGCTGCGAAACATCCGTGGCGCCGTCGGCAGGCGAGGTCAAACTCGGCGACGGCGGCGGCATCAATACGCCCTGCACCGTCATCGTCACCGGTACCGCCAGCTCCGGAGTATCCGGATCGTTCGAAGCGATCGTCAACTGACCGTTATAGTCGCCGTCAATCAGTTCCGCCGCATCGAATCCGACCATGATCGTGTCCGAACTGAACGGATCGATCATACCCGAGCCCGGATCAACCGTCAGCCAGCTCGCCGCCGTGAACAACACCGCCAGGTCATCATGCATATACGCCGCATCATATACCACCGGCAGTCCGTCCGTCCCGGCCGAGTTCTCGATACCGATTGTCGAACCCGCCAAACCGGCCGCATCCGTGCCAGGATCCATATGATCATACTGCAGCAAAATCTTGCCGTTCGGATACAGGATCGCCTGGAATGTCAGCGAACCGGTCCCGCCGCCGCTGGCATAGTTGCGGATGTCGATGAAACTGACAATGAACCGCTCGTTGGCGACATCATGGTAATAGTAAAAATGACCCGATGTCCGCGGATCCAGATCGTCCCACCAGACCGCAATCAGGTTGTTCGGCGCCAGACTGTTGGGAAGATTCGTGTTCGTCCGAACCGTCGACCCCTTGCCGAACGTGACCAGGCCGTTCGACGATATATTCAAAGTATTATAAAAATTCTCATAAAACGGGAAATCGAAACCGATCGGTATCGCCGCCGTCGTGTCATCATCTCCCAGACTGTCCGTCATCGTCCCGAGCGACGTGATATCGATCCACTCGTAAACCGGACCGGCCGGATCATCCGAATCTACCCAGTTATAACCCCAGGCATCCGGCCCGCCGCTGCTCTTCGTCGAGGCCGCAAAGAACGGCTCCGCTTCGCCGCCCTTGTCATCCGACGGATAATAGCCCAGCGGCTCTGTCGGCTCGGCCGCCGTCTTCGCCACCAGAGCATCCTTGCCGTTGAACATCAGCCGCGAAATCTCATACTCCAGACGGCCCGGACCGGCATTGCTGATCACGAACGGAACGATCACCGGACTATCCGGCTGCACCGTCTCGGCGATCGAACCCTGCGGAAGCTGAATGTCCGGCGAATAAATGTGCATGCTGACCGGAATCGCACCGCTCGGGTCGAGCGGATCGTTGCAGCTGTAATTGAGCGAGCCGCTGTAATCGCCCGGCGTCAGACCGGTCGTCGACAGCGTCACCGGAAGAAGCAGGCTGTCGCCCGCCGGGACATTGTACTGATCGGTGCTGAAGATCAGCCAGCTGTCGGGACTGGTGAAACGCAGACGAAGCAGGACTTCACCCGTGTTGTAAACCTTGACCGTATCAACCGTACTCTCGCCAAGGTGCAGGCTGTCGGCCAGTGCTTCCGGCAACAGCACTATTTGCGGTGAACCGCTCTGTATCTCTCCGTAACCTTTCAGCTCGATATCGTCGATATTCCAGCCGCAGTACTGTCCGCTGCCGTCGGTCGGACCGATACCGAAACGAATCTGGAAATCCTGATTGCCGTCGGCATACGATGACAGATCATAGAACGATTCCGTCCAGCTGCTCTCATCGACAGTACTGGAGTTGGTATACAGCGTCACCCACGCCGTGCCGTTGTAGACCTGCAGCGTGGCATGATCGTAGGTCGAACTCTCGACGCCCAGCCAGTGGAAGTAGCGCATCTGCACGCCCGCAAAACCGGACAGATCAAGCATCGGTGAATAGACCCAGTACGTCTGGCTCATGGAAGCGCTGTAGGCACCGTCGGTCGGCGTCAGGTCGTTACCCAGAACATAATCGTCCGAGGTGGCCGTATGATCATCATAGGGATCGCCGGCGCCCGAACCGCCCTGGCCGCCCACGGCCGGGCCGATCGTCCATTCACCCGTCCCGCCGAGGCCGGTCCAGCCCTGGTCGAACGAGAAATCATCAAAGTAGAAGACGATCCGATCGCCCACCACAAAATCAAAATCGAGCGTGATGCCATAGCCGCCGTCGCCGGTTAAGGCCAGATGCATCGTCAGCAGATGACCCATCGAGCAGGATTCATCCGCCGAAACGACAAAAACATCACCGCTGTTATTGCCGGTGCCGCCGCCGGAATTAATCGTCCCGAAATAGCCCTGATCGTCAAGGATGGTCACGTAGGTGTCTTCTTCGCTGATAACACCGCTGACCGCGACAGCATCGGCCGAACCGTTGTTGACGACATTGATCACGACATTGGCCGTTTCACCCGGGTCGAGGCTCCCGTTGCCGTTGCCCGCGGCATCATCGATCGACACCGAAACATAGGCCACGGTCGGGGCATGCACCGTCACCGTGAAGGCGCTCGTCCAGGTCGTGTCGCGGATATCGGAACCGGTCACGGCCAGGTCGAAGGATACGATATGCCCGTCAGGGGTGCTGCCGGCGACATCGAAGCCGAAAGCATCGGCGATATTCATCGTGCCGAAATCACCCGGAATGTTGCCGAAGGATTCAGTGCCGTCGGTGATGGTTATATAAGCATCGGAAGTCGTCAGGGTCGCCGTCACGTTGAAGGCGGTATCCGGCCCGACATTCTGAAGCTGCATGTCGAGCGTGATCGACTCGCCGCAATCAACAAAGCCGTCATTGTTACCCAGAGCATCGTTGACCGCATGCTCATCATAAATCACAAACGGCCCCTCCGGCGCGATAAT
>JBFMGC010000099.1 GCA_040752815.1 Candidatus Zixiibacteriota bacterium | reverse complement strand
CGCTCATAGTTTCGGCGGAATATAGCGCGGGACAGGACGCGCGTGAAGCGCAAACATTCAAGCGGCGCCGGCCAGGTTCGGCCGGCGCCACGTTCAGTGCTTCTGAGGGGCGACGCTGCCTACAGGCAATCTGCCAGCCCAAGTGACGCGCCGGTTATGAAGAGGTAGTCGATCAGGGTCGTGATGTCACCGATTGTGATGTCTTCCGGCTGCGGATTGTCGCCGCCCGACTGGTTGATATCCGCCTCAGCCAGGCAGGGAATGACTCCGAAATCGCCTCCGATAAACAGCGCATCGATCATCGTTGTGACATCGCCGATGGTCGGCTCGTCCTCGCCGCTGCCGTTGGCATCGCCGACACGATCGGCGCAGCAGCCGTAGTTGATCGTCCGAATAACGGGACCCGCTTCGGGCGCCATGAGCCAGGCATTGTAATCAAACCGAATCCATGCGGTGTTCTTGATTTCGGTTCCCTGGGGTAATCCTGCCTTGGGCGAGATGGAATAGTGGAAATACCCCTCGCCTTCGGGCGGGTCGACGTTAGGCGGCAGCATGATGTTGTCACAGAACCAGGTGATGATGCCTTTCTGGGCGTCAAAGCTCCAGTCGCAGGGAGTTGGATGGCTCATCTCGCCGATCGCCAGCGTACTCCAGTCAAGATTGGGATCAAGCGTGTCCACGACCCGGACGTAAATCGCCTCAGCGGTTGCCTCGGGCTTATTCTCGAACTGAATCAGATAGGCCACACGCTGGTCGCTCGCGATCTTTTGATCAACGCCCTCACCCGCGGGTGTGGCGCTCTTGTCATTGGGATCGATTGAGCCGACAACCTCGAACTGCATAATTGCATAGTTGTTCGCCATGTTTATGTCGCTGGTGGTTGAAGTCAGCCACATTTCACAGGTTAGCCACTCGCCAATGGGCACGAATTCGGGCACATAAGTCCTGACCACAATGTAACCGCCATACCACGGCGACGGGTCAATGGTTTGCAGCGGGATCACAATGTCTGGTCCGTCAAAACCATATCCTGTAAATGTTCCCGTGCCGCCGTTAGCCGATGAGTATTGGGGCCACATGTCAACGAGGCTGACCTGGCCGGGCAGGCGCACGCGCATTTCGCTGCCAAGGGCGGGGTTGGTTCCGACATTAGTCCAAACGAAATAATAATAAAGGAAGAAACCGGGGCGGGCTCCGCCGGAATAAACTTCCGCGAACAGATCTGTGAACGGCTGGTCCACGCGGACATACCCCAGCTTCAGGCACTCGTCCTGGAAGAACCCGTCGTTGACGGTCAGCCTCACATCGTACTGCCCGATCTCGGCATACAAGTGACTCGGATGCTGCATCGTGCTGGTCTGGCCGTCACCGAACTCCCAATACCAACTAATGGGTGAACCGGCCGAGTGATCAGTAAACTGTACCGAAAGCGGGGCTACACCCGCGGTCGGCTGAGCAAGGAAGGCGGCATCTATATTGGACACCTTGATGTATTGCGTCTTGACATGCGTGTCCTGCTGATCGCAGCCGTCGAGGAGCAAACGCGCGGTCAAAGTCACGTCGTATCTGCCGACCGAGGTGTACACGTGAATGGGATTCCGCTCGACACTGGTTTGGCCGTCACCGAAGTCCCAGAGGTAGTCATTGGCCGCACCACTAAGAAGCGGCTCGAACATGACTGCTTGACCAGGTTGGATATCTGTCGGGTAGCCGACAAAGTCGGCAACCAGCCCCACCTGGGTCGTGATATATTCGGCTTTGGTGAGGTTATCCGTCAGCACGCCGTCCGAGATTTCCAGAGTGACGTCATACACGCCCACTTCGGCGTACTCATAGGTGGGATTCTGCTCTGTGCTGTTGTTGCCGTCGCCGAAATCCCAATACCAGCTCGTGATCGTAGTAGCCGGGATCGATTCATCGGTAAACGACACGGTCAGCGGCGCCCCACCGCAGCGAGGGGTCGCGGAGAACCTGACCTCACCCGGATCACAGACATCGCCAAGCCCGTCACCGTCGATGTCTGACTGCGACGCGTTTGCGTGATCTGGGCAGTTATCGCATGCGTCACCGACACCGTCGCCATCGCCGTCGGACTGCGACGGATTGTACCGCATCCAGCAGTTGTCACAGATGTCGCCGCGGCCGTCACCGTCGCGATCGGCCTGTCCGGGGTTAGGTTGCGGGCAGTTGTCGCACGCATCGCCCGCGCCGTCGCCGTCAGTATCCGTCTGGGCGGCGTTGGCGTCATCGGGGCAATTGTCGCAGAGCGAGCCGATCGCGTCCTCATCGGGGTCGTCGCCGCAATCGATTATCTCATAGCAGTGCGGACCGCTCCACTGCGGCCTGAACGATTCCGAGCCGACCACACTGGCCCACTCCCACTTGGCTCCGTGACGCGAGAAACTGGAATCTACGCAGATGGTACGGCCGGTGCTGCCCGCGGCGAGCGTCGTCTTGATGCGCAGTACATCCTGATCGTACCCGATCGGAACGCCCTCGCTGAGCGACATGGCGATTCCGACCACGCCGACCGAGTCCGAACCCGGGCCGTCCCACTGGTAGAGGAAAAAGGCCAGGGGAAACAGAGGCGGAAGCACGCCGGGTATCGCCTCAATTGCTGTCCCAGAGTAGACAGCGCCATCAGGGGAATAAAGCCGCCAGCCGTTGGAGATGCTGTACGGCGAGGTGTTGGTTGGCGGAGTGGCAAAATGGACCACGAACGAGACTTCGCCCGCCTGCAGCTTGCCGGCGTTGGGCCCGTGCTGTAGCATGCCCTCGACTCCTGACAAGCTGACATATCCGGTGCCCGCCAGCCCGGGAATTGCGCCCAACAGGGTGATCAGCACGCATACAAGGCCGATCACTCCAGGGCGCTTCTGACGATAACAGCTACTCATGGTATATTCTCCTGTTCTCGGTTAAAGGAATGTAGTGTTTGCACGGAAATGGCCCCGCTGCCATGGAGTAGACAGTCAGTGGCGCAGGCGCTCCCCGGTCGCTTGAAAGAGTAGTATGCGCCAACCACTTTCGAACCATCATCGCTGTCCTGATGTCGCAGGACGGTTACATTGTGGCACCGGCCATAAAGGCCGTCAGGGGCATTGATGCGTATCGAGAAAAGATCGTGATCTGGACCAATTATGCGCCGTTATTCGGACCGTGTCAAGCGTTTTCTGCTGTTACGCATGAGATTATCCACAGCCGACGCGATCCTGCGCCTTGCCGAGCGAGGAGTTTTATATCGTTGCCATAACGGTCCAGTCAGATATATTTCAGGCAGGAGGTAACCGCCGTGACCTCGATAGAAGCCATCATCAACAGGCAGCTTCTCAAGTGGGAACTCGAGAAGACCGAAACCCAAC
>JBFMGC010000098.1 GCA_040752815.1 Candidatus Zixiibacteriota bacterium | reverse complement strand
GTATTCTCGCCTTGAATCGCCACTCATAATCGTGTCTCCCTTCGGTAACATCAATTATGAGGCAACGTATCAATTGCAAGCCTCCGTTTTCCGCGCTTCGGTAACATTAATTGTGAGGCAATTCGGGTGAAGTGCTGGGCACAAAATGTGACACTCTCGATGCCCAAACCTCCGTATATTCTCCCATGACCTCTGACACCCGTGACCGACAAATCGACCAGGCTATCGCCCACCTCAAAAAAACCGACAAGAAACTCGCCCCGGTTATCAAGCGGGTCGGGCGGCTCGATTACATCAATCGTCGCATTGGTTTCGACGCCCTCGTCAAGATCATCATCGGCCAGCAGCTCTCAGGCACAGTCGCCAACGCCATCTACAGAAAGCTCTGCCGCACCGCCTGCTGTCGCACAGCCACAGTCAAGGCGCTGCGCCAGCTTGAGGACGCTGCGTTGCGGGCTGCCGGACTCTCCAATGCCAAGACCCGCGCCGTGCGTGACCTGATCGACAAGATCGATTCGGGAAAGTTGAACATCCGCGCGTTTCGCCGGATGAGCGACGAACAGGTGGCCGAGGCGATCACCCAGGTAAAGGGGATGGGGCCATGGAGCGCGCAGATGTATCTGATGTTCACGCTGGGCAGGCTGGACGTATTCGCCGGTGGCGATCTCGGAATTCAGAAGGCGATCTGCAAACTCTACGGGGTTAATCGCTCCAAAACAGATTTCGAGACTTTTGGTGACCGTTGGCGCCCGTACCGGACCATCGCCTGCTGGTATCTCTGGGCCTCATTGGACAACCGGTGACGGGGTATTGTGGGCGGCAGACCTCCCGTCTGCCCCTGGGATTTGCTGAACGGGCAGACGAGGCCCCCGGATCAAGCCCGGGGCAGGCTCTGCCGCGCACGATGGCAGAATCGCCGGTCGTTCGCTCCCGCGAACGACCCAGGGATTCTGCCCTACGGTTAATAGATGCCTTCGCCGACGTTGGACTCGTCGCCACCAAAGTCGCCGGCATCGCCGGTGCCAGAATCGTCGTCGCCGGTGTCAGAGTCGTCGCCGTCATCTGAATCGTCGTCATCACTGTCGCAGTGGCCGGGGCCGATCAGGCCGTTATTGTATTGGTCAAGCAGGTCCTTCCAGCCGAGCACAATCCGGCGCTGCTCGATATCAATTGTTTCCCACGCCGTCCAATCGTGCGACCCCAGGAAAGAGTCGGCATCGCCTACTGTCTGGGCGATATCCGCCGGGTCGGCACCATTGGCAATATTCAGCTTAGCGGCCAACAACTGCGCGTACAGTTTGGTAATACCGTTGCTCGGGTCACCGTATACGTTTTGAGAGAGCACATCGACAGCAGTTTGCGCGTCGGCGATTGCCAAACTATTTGTGCTGTCAGCGAGGCCGAGCCAGAGCGGCAGCAGCGGCGTGACGACATCATCCTGCGGGCCGAATCCGGCGTGGTTCTTCCAGTAACCCTTGCTGTAAGTACAGGACTCGGACGCGGTGTACAGGCCGGCGTCCCAGCCGCTGACCTCCTGTTCCGGCAAGAGCGTGAAACAGAGCGTGCGGCCGAGAGAGGGGTCAACGTCGCTGTCGAGGGCATCATCCGAGCCGCTGTCCTGAAGCGTGAAGAAATAGCCGTCCGGCCGAACAAACACAAGATAGTATGAACCGGCCATCACCGACTCAAAGTGGTAGAGGCCCTGCTCGTCGGTGGTGCTCGACGCTATGAGATTGTCCTGACAGTCGAACAGCTTGACCGAAACTCCAGCCAGGCCGGGCTCGGCGTCGGACTGAAGACCATCGGCGTTCCGATCATTCCAAACCCGGTCGCCTATCGAGCTGTACCGGAATTCGACCTCAAAGTCGAAACGAATCAAGGTCTTGAAAACCGATCCCGAAAGAGGTTGTCGCTGCACGATGAGCAGCGGCAGCATGCCCGCGTTGTTATCAGGCAGAGCGGAGAAGATGTGGGCGTCGGCCACTGCGAGAAACGTATCGCACGATGTCCCCTCCCAAGTTGTATAGCAGACTTCGAGAAACGGCTTCGCTGCGGCCGCCTCACGGCTGTTGAAATTGGCAAACGCGGTGTAACCCTGACCGGGCAACAGAGCAAAGCCGAGGTTTTCAATGGAGCTCGAAAGCCAGCCCTGCGCCTCGCTGGTGACATCCACCGAGTAACAACCGGTGTCCACGGCTAACAAAGTTGCTACCGGCGTGGGGGCATATGCGGCACCGATATTATTCCAGGATACGGTGTTCTCAGTCCAGGCGCTGGTAATCCGGTGGACGTCTATCCCCAGCGAATCGGTCGCCGTCGCATGCACGTAGAATTTCGCGGAGTTGATGGTCGCATCGGACGGCACCCCCGCCTGATGGAGCCCTGCCTGAGAATCATTGACCGGAGTGCCAACCGGGCCAGGATCGTTACTGCAGCCTGCCAGCAAGTACAGGCCGGCGGCGCAAAGCACTGTCAACAAACGCGTATTCATCAAATACACCTCCTTCTCATTGTACAGAACAGACTCATTCGAATCTTCGCAAAACCAGGCTAAAGGAAAAAAGTTCCACCTCAAAGAGGTTATCGGGCAAGTAGTCCCGTGCCAACCATAGGGACCGAAAAGCCGCTTGTAAAGCTGAAATACGGGCTTTCTGAGGCTCCTCAACCGGTAGGGAAGCCTGCCGATAATATGCCTACAGGCTAATGATCGTCAGCAGAATCGGAAGAATCTATGCTTTGGTGCCGATTGTCCCTTGTTTTCACAGTGGTGGTTGCTATCAGCACATTACTGTCCTGTTCCAGCGCAGTTCGCGAAAAGCGGGAGTACTACGCCAGCCGCCAACCCCGAGAACTTTGGCGTGAGGCGAAGGACTCGACCGGCACGTTTGTTCGCCATGGCCGGTGTGTCGCCTATCATGAAAACGGGCAAGAGAGAGAAGCGGGTGAATACCACTATGGCCGCAAGGCAGGCGTCTGGACAACCAGAGATGAACGAGGCCGATTAGTTGAGTGGTGCGAGTACGAGGCCGACCAACTGCACGGCAAGTTCATCAGCTACTATCCCAAAGGGACGAAGCGCCAGGAAGGGAAGTACGTTGGCGGTCAGCGCGACGGTGTCTGGCGGCAGTGGTATGACGACGGCAGTCTCAAGGAGGACGGGGCGTATATCGACGGCAAGCAGCACTACGTGTGGACGTCATGGTATCGCGGCGGCCAAAAGCAGGAAGAGTGCACGTATCGCAACGGGAAACTCGACGGGCCGTACCTCACTTGGCGGGAAAACGGCCTTCGCTGGGTTGAGGGTGCGTACAAGAATGGCCTCAAAGTCGGCATCTGGACAACGTGGGATGAACTGGGGATGGTCTTTTCACAGGAACAGTACGAATCGGGCAAGCGGGTGACGAAACCGTCGAATGCCGCATCGGAGTGAGCAATCAGCAGGTCTTCTGAAGCTGAGCTAGTGCCGCAACAACTAATATACGCAAATTCCGTTCGCGGCAGACGTCCTCGTCTGCCCGTGTATCGAAGAAGGATCTGGAATCGAAGAAGGATCTGGATATGCGAAACATACGAAGTTGTCCTTTCTGATGACTGTAGCGTCAAAACTGTCGCGGAAATTGAGTTGACGATGAGCGGCGAAACCACAAAAATATGCCCGGCCCTGTTACTCCCGAATAGTCGGCTCATTCCAGTCGGGGGCGAGCTATCCTATCTTCGCCTTGGCATCAAGCCATTCCGAGGCCCCCGGCGTGGTCTTCCAGACGTCGCCCATCCCGTCGGCGCAGATGACGGCCTCGTGGACGTCACCCGGGCTGTAGTATTCGATTC
>JBFMGC010000097.1 GCA_040752815.1 Candidatus Zixiibacteriota bacterium | reverse complement strand
ATCTACGCTCAGGTCAGCAACGATGCCACCTCTTTCCCATCGGCCTTTATAAAAGCGGCCGGCATGAGCGTCAGCGGCATCCTTTCCAGCAACATGGTCAGCAGCAGGGCCGAAGCCTTTATCGACGGTGGCACAGTCTTGTCCGGCGCCGGTTTGACGGTGCAGGCTCAGGACGATGCCGCGATCGATGCAAAGACGACGATGTACTCGAAGGTTTCTCCGACCAACGACGCCGGCGCCGGCCTGCTCAACAAATGGGCCGGGCTGTACCTCAACGACTATCAGTACACCAGTAACTCGGGGACGAAAAATCTCGTATTTGGCGACAAGGTCCTTATTGCAGACGACTACTATCCGGCTGACTTCGAGACCAACGGCGACGACCAGCTCCAAGCGCTGGTGCCCGACACAACCATCGTTACACTCTCCGACGATTACGCGGGTGGCAAGGGCCTTGCCGGCAGCAGCTATATGTTTATCGGTACCCCGCCTTCCGGGTCTGTAAATCTTGGCACACAGGACTACCTCGACAATAGCAACTGGGTCGAGGTAGACGGCACCTATCAGTTCATGGGCACGTCCACCCTCGGCACCGGAGTCAATCTGGGCGTTCAGGACTACACCAACTATGGCCTCTGGAAGCGGTTGAACCCGAGCAATCTGATCACCGACTCGACCGTCTATGCCGTACTTGATTCGCTCGGCACCGGTCTGACCGGCGATGCCAAGAGCTACTACGGCCTGATCGACCGCAACGATGTGCGCAGCAGCGTCAACGCCTACCTGCTCGACACCACGGTCGATGCCGTGGGCGATGTAACCGTACAGGCACTGGAGAGCGCGCGCATCCGCGCCCTGGAGAACAGCACGGTTACGTCCTATGCGGGCGCGGGAGGCGTGATCGCCACCAACAACGTATTGAGCGGTGCATTCGCATATATCGACGGCAGCATTGTCAGAACGGATGCCAACCTGGTGGTCGACGGCCAGAACATTTCTCTGATCGAGGCCGATACCGCCAGTACGATCGAATCCTGGGATGGAAAGAGCGCGGTGGTGGCGTTCAACGCTGTCGGCTGGAAAGCGCAGAACGTCCTCTTCAGCGCGATTGACGCGCTGATCGGCGACCCGATGCTCTCATCCGCATTTGACGGCGAACGGCCAGCGCAGGTTCAGGCCTACATCGTGGACTCGACGATCGACATTGGCGGCGCCCTTTCTGTAACCGCGATAAACGAAGCCCAGATCAGCGCCAAGGTAGGCAATATCAACATCTCCGAGGCCGCGCTCGACATCGTCATTCCTGGTGTCATGGACGGGGCCTCTGCCATAGCCGGCGGCGGGGTACTGGCGAGCAACAAGGTCAGCAGCCTGGCCAAGGCGTATATCGATTTCACCGATGCTCGCGGCACGGTAACAGCAAATGGGTCGGTCACGGTGCGGGCCGAAGACGTTGCCGGCATCACCTCCGACAGCATAGTGGTGCAGCGGGCGATAGCGAGCAACACACTGGCCGGCGTTGTCAACCAGGTCGAGTCCGTGCTTAACGTGCTGCTGCCGGGTGACTACGACTACACCACCAAATCCGGTGTACAGACCCTCATATCGCTGCCGAGCATACTGCCCGACCAGTTCTCGCCGCAGCAGATCCGGATAGCGCCCGGGTATGTGGGAGGAGGGCAGGTAGGTGCCAACTACCGCTTTATAGGCAGTGATCTCGCAGTGCTCGACACCGACCTTAATCCAGACAACGGCCTGCAGCCTCTGGTAGACCTCTACCCCCTCTTGCCCGGCATACAAGTTGATCTCGGCACCCAGGATTATTCCAACACTAATTTGTGGCAGAAACTGACCAGCAGCAACGACCTTGCCGATCTCTATCCGAATATCGGCAACCTGACCGATTCCGACGCCAAGGCGGTAGGGGTGCTGTTCGTGATGAACGACGTGCGCAGCGCGGTAGAAGCATCGATCGACAACACCACGCTTACGGCCGCTTCCGTCGATGTGAATGCGCTTGAAACAGCCTTCATCCATTCCAGAGCCGATATCAACGTGGAGGCCTCGGGGGGCAGTTTCTACGGCTCCGGCACAGTCCTTGCTGTCAACGGGCAGGCGGTCACCAATGTCGTGCTCAGCCGCTCGGACGCCTTTATCCGCGACAGCGAGATCGATACCGCCGCAGGCGATCTTAATGTCGAATCAGCCAATACCTCGACCATCGACGCCACACTCATCTCCAACACCAGCACCGGCGATACCGGTGTAGGCATCTCGGTCGCCTTCAACAGCATCGGCTGGCAGTCGCAGAACCTGCTGATGAACGCCCTTGACACCATCATCGGACGTCCGCTGGATGACTACGACTACGAGGACAACGAAATCGCGCCTATGCTTCAGGTTGGCGATCGGGTCAGGGACGGCGAGACAGGTATTGTTTACTGGTTTGCCGGCAGTGAAACTGCAGATCGTCAGTACACCGTTTACAACCGTCCCACTGAACTGAAGAACGGCGATCTTGTCAGGCTCTATTCCGACATCAATGACGAGGACGGCGAACTGGTTGCCGCGGCGGGGCTTTACAAATATCTCGGATCGGATCGAACGGTTCCGGCAGGTATAGACCTGAATGCCGAAAGCTACGGAAATCCGGCCGTCTGGGCAAAACAGGTCGAACAACAGGTCGATCTGGGCGCGGAGAATCTACAAGATCTTACTCGCTGGATACCGGTCAAGTCCCCCTTCGGCGGAGAACTGCCCGCGCGTACCTCGGCCTATATCCTGAACTCGGACGTCAATGTTGTCGGCAACCTCAATGTTATCGCCACTTTGGAGGCGCAGCTCAACGCGACGGTCAGCAATGCGACCAGTTCTGCCGCTGCAGCGATGGTCGATGCCAACGGCAAGGCTGTGGGCGGAGTGCTGGCGAGCAACAAGGTCAGCAGCAGCGCCGAAGCGTATATCGATGTTAAAAAATCAGACTACAAGAGTACCGACGGCACAAAACCGGTGCTTGCCGGCACTCGCGTGCTTGATGTCACCACCGGCAAGGTCTACGAATATATCGGCAGCAACGCCGTAGATGACGCGCTCGGCGTTGTGGATGACGTGCTCGGCTTGCTGGGAGTGGGCGTTAATCTTGGCGATCTGCTCGATCCGGTGACCCTTATTGCAGCCTCACGCAACCTCGGTACGCAGAATTATGCCACCGACACAGCTCACTGGAAGCTCGTCAGCTTCCCTGCCGGCATCGGCGAGGTAGATGCGACAGGCGGCGTTACCATCAAGGCCCTTGACAACTCCGGAGTCTATTCCAACGTCAAACTTGTCTCGTCATCGGTCACTACCAACGATGGCGGGGTTGGAGTGGCACAGGAGACGCTGAACGACTTTATCCCGGCCGATTTCAAGACGAGCGAGGGTTCGGTGAAGATCGAGTTCGGTGACAAGGTTCGCCTGGCCGACAATTACGGCGCACCGAGCTACACGACAGACGATGGTGTACATGCAGTCGGTGTAGGCACCCGCATCAAAGTTGCTGACGGTTACGACAGCGCCAGATTTACAACCGACTCCGGTCGCCGTCTGGTACTGACCGGAGATACGGTTCAAATTTCGGACGAATACGACCTCGTCAATACTGACACAAAATCGGTTGAGGCAGCTGCCGACTTGACGCCCGGGGTTGCAGGCGACAAGACTGTAGCGCTGAACAATGGCCAGTTCGTTCGCCTGGCGGCTGACTACGCAAGCGGCGCAGGTGAAGTTTCCATCAAACAGGGCGACTTCGTCCGTGCTGCGGCCGACTACGCCGCAGACAAGGCGCTGGCCGGAGCCATCTACCGTTATATCGGCCCCATCCTGGCTGAGGATGCGACTATTGATCTCAGCGCCCAGAACTACAAAGGTGCGAACTGGCAACTCGTCGGCGGAGAAGCGAACACGATCTATATCTATCTGGGCGCCGCGGGCAATGTTGACCTGAAGACACAGGACTACACTGGCGCCAGCTGGACACCACTCACCGGCGCTATC
>JBFMGC010000096.1 GCA_040752815.1 Candidatus Zixiibacteriota bacterium | reverse complement strand
GCCGACACGACATACGACACGGCGGTGATGGAACAGATTGAGACGGCATCTGAGATCCAGTGGACAGACTCGGACGGGTTCAACATAGACACGGCGTTCATAGCGGACCTGATCTATCTGGTCCTGACAGACCATGACCGCAACAACGTGCCTCCGGACATGGAATCGTATGCGGTGACCGTTGTTTCGTTGACAGGCAACGATACGGAGATCCTGCTCGTGACGGAAAGTTACGAGACCAGCGGCGTGTTCGTGACGCACGACCCGTATGTCATAGGCCTCATGACGAGCGACACCCTGGGAGTGGCGGTCGGGGATGGCATACTCAGCGTCACCGATGACGACACCGTGGTGGTGCGGTATCAGGACCTCGAACGGCCGGGTGAAATCGCCGAGGACACGATCATGGTAATGCAACGGCCCACGCAGTCAGTGGTGTCACTGGTGCGCGCCACGGGTGGGTCGCCGGACACGTTCCTGATCGGAGACCAGATGTATATTGTCATTACCGACAAGGATCGGAATGACAGCCCGGCAGTGAAGGATACGATAGTCCTCACTTTGACCAGCCGCGTGCTGGGACTGGACACCGAGATACTCGTCATGACGGAGACGACGGAGACGAGCGGCGTCTTCAGCGACACCCTCGGGGTTGCCGGCCTCCAGGGACACCTGATCAGCGACACGTTGGGAAGGGAAGGCGACGAGGACGACAGTTTCGGAATACTGAGTGTCGGGGAGAGCGACGTCATCATGGTTTACTACCTTGACACTGAATATTTCCTGGTCACCGGCATGATCGACCAGTCGACAGACACGGCCTTGGCCGTTCAGCCGCTGACAGCTGTTGAAGGATATTACGGCAAACTCCCCGACTTCACGCCAACCGACTCGTACGTTATCGGGGAAGAAATGGCGGTGGTATTGACGGACTTCGACCAGAACAACAACCCGCGGTTGTCTGAGACGATTGTCATCACATTGCGGTCGCTGGTCGCCCCGGACACGGAGGTCATCATCCTGACGGAGCGCTCGGACACGGCGGGCGTGTTCACGTTCACTATGAGGCTGTCGGATACAGAAGGGTATTCCATAGGGGACAGCATGCTCATAAGCGCGGATCCGGACACGGCGCGGCTGGACTATCGCGACGACGATGACCCGACAGGAGACACGATATTATATGCGCGACTGTATCAGGACACGACTGTCGGATTCATCGAGTATGTCGACACCCTGGCGGTCCCGGTTGCCACTTACCGGATCAACGATTCCATGTTCCTGATACTCACGGATTTGGACAAGAACAACAAGCCGCGTACGGCGGAGACCGTATTCGTCACGGTGTTCAGCAGCATCGGCCAGGATACCGAGATCTTTTATCTGACGGAAACAACCGAGACAAGCGGGGTGTTCACCAATGTTCCCAGCTTTGTCCCGTCGATCGGCGGCATTCCAACGTCGAATTTCGACGGTGCCGGAATACTTGACAGCCGTCTGCTGGTGGGCCGTCTGGACACCGTGACAACCCGGTTCGACGATTTCGAGCCCAGCGGGGGGGACTCCGTCATTCGCATCATCATAATGCAGGAATCTCCGACGGCAAGTTCGGCGAATTTCGTGGATTCCAGGAACCTCTTCACCAAGGCCATATTGGCCGAGGACACGGTCACCATGATCGTTACCGATCTGGACCAGAACGAGGACCCGCGGAACCTGGATACCGTAATAGTGACCATATACAATCCCGGAGGCCGGGACACGGAAATAATTGTCCTGACGGAAAACGGATTGCGTACCGGCGTGTTCGTCGAAGACAGCGGAGTCGTGCCGACAAACCTGACTGATTCAACGGTGGGCGACGGAAAGGTGCTGGGCAATGACGGGCATATCGTGCATGGTGAATATTACGACCGAACGGTCCCGGCGGACATGTCTTCGGACACATTCATGCTCGTCGTGTTGCCTTCACCAGGCGTGATCAGCCTGCATTATCCCAATGGTGATGAGGCGCTTTATTACATGGAGACTGACTTCATCCACGTGTACCTGACCGACCAGGATCAAAATCTGGACCTCTTCGGCCGGGATACCATAGTCATCACTATCAGGATAAATACATGGCGCGACACCGAAATAATGGTCCTGACCGAAACACTTGTCGGCAGCGCGGTGTTCACCAGTTTGAGTGGGGACCAACTGATAACCATGTCCGGCGTCATACCACCGGTTGCCGGGGACCAGATTCTAACGATGGACATCCCGAGGCTTGTATTCGCCGATTACACGGATCCCACCCTGCCGATTGACAGATCATGGGATACGGCGCCATCCTACCCGTTGCGGACTTTGGCGTCTCTTCTCGTGACCGACATAAGAGGGTTGGATACAACCATATTCTATATCGGGGACCGCATCCACGTGGTATTGACGGATATGGACCAGGCCAAAAGTTTCTATGAACGGGACACGATCGCCATACCGATGCTGGTGCTCTCCTTCGGTCAGCCGATCGACACGGAGTACCTGGTCCTGACGGAACTGGGCGACACCGCCGGGATATTCACGATCAACGCGGAGACGCCGTTCACTGTCGGCATCAGAATGTCCGACACGGAGGGATTCGTGAGCGGGGACGGCATACTGCTTACCGGCGACGGCGACACCATGGACTTCCTCTACGCGGATCCGTTCGAGCCGCCTTGGGCGGTCACGGACACTGAATTGAGGACCCTGATGTTCCGGCACAGGCCCACCGATGCGGTGTTCATATTCACAACGGACACATGGGGTTATGCCTATTACAAGATAGTCGGTGACACGTTCTATCTGGAGTTGACGGACCGGGATCAAAATATTGATCCGCTGGTACTGGACACTGTCGTGGTCACAATGTCGGCGCATGGGGAGACGGAACTTGTCGTGCTGACGGAAGTGGTCGGCCGGGTCGGCGTCTTCCGAGGATTATTCCCGGCCTCATTTAACTCGATGGACAGTCCGTCGTACACCGGCATCATATGGGACGACACTGGCATGATAACGAGCGGGTACTATTTTGACCCCAATCCGCCGGGGGATTCCGATTGGACATATGACACGCTGGCGTCGGTTTCTCTGCCGACCGTGGGCGATGTGGAACTGTATGATCTTGATTGGGACACGTTGATCCTGGACGGTTATATCTTCGTTGTGGTGACCGATCTGGATCAGAGCCTAAACGTGGCCGGGTTGGACGAGTTTCAGGTGACGATATACACTCCAAACACCCACGACACCGAAATCGTGCTTGTTCGTGAGACATCCAACTTCAACGGATACTTCACGTCACTCGGTGTGGACACCATCATAATGACAAGCACCCTGGAGCCTGTCGTGATCGATGACGGGCGTCTGGTGGTCGATCCAGGCGACAGTTTCATAGCGGTGTATGTCGACACGCAGGCGTCTATTGCGCCAAACGATTGGGACACAGACATCGCGTTCCGCGCGCCGAATCCGCCGCAGATACTTTACCTGACTACCGCCCGTGGCGTGGTTGTCCCGGTGGATGGCGCCATCATAACTGAGACGCAGCCGGTCATCACGGTGTTGGGCGAGCCCGGAACTACAATGCAGTGGGACATCATGTCGATCAGCGGCACGACGACGGAGACGCGGGCGGTTGAAGCGGACGGGACGAACGACATACCGATCGTCCTGGAGGGCGGCGTAAACATCGTGCGATTCAGGCTGACAATGATCCTGTTCGACACCATGACGGTGGTGACCAAGTACGATTCGGCGATGATAATCGTCAATCTCTCGGTGCCACAGGCGCCGGTGTTCGACACGCCTGTTGACGGATCATACGTCAATACTACGACGCCGCTGGTGCGCGGATGGGCCGAGGCTGGAAACACGGTCGCGCTGACAGTCACTCAGACGAACGGAGAAACCAGCATCCTGACGACCATGGCTGATGCGAGCGGCGTATTCACCTTCCCGGCGGGAACGGTCGTCCTGAATGGCGAGGGACCGGTTTTGTTCTCGGCAGTGGCAGCCGACGGGTTCGGCCGTCAGAGCCCGGCAACGACAATACGGGTCATTGTGGACACGGCCGCGCCGCAGGCGCCGGTCATCATCTA
>JBFMGC010000095.1 GCA_040752815.1 Candidatus Zixiibacteriota bacterium | reverse complement strand
CTGGGATGTCGGCCACCAGAGCTACGGCCACAAGATTCTGACCGGACGCAAGGATAAAATCGGCACGCTGCGGCAGTACCACGGCCTCTCCGGATTCTGTCGGCGCGACGAATCCGAATACGATGAATTCGGCGCCGGGCACGCGTCGACGTCGATCTCAGCCGCACTCGGCTTCGCTGCGGCGCGTGATCTTAAGGGGGAGAAGCATAAGGTGGTGGCGGTGATCGGCGACGGCGCGATGACCGGAGGGCTGGCGTTCGAGGGCCTGAACAACGCCGGCTCGATCAAGAAAGACGTGCTGGTAGTGCTCAACGACAACACCTGGTCGATCTCCAAAAACGTGGGCGCGATTTCCAAGTACCTGACCAGCATCATGGCCGACGAGAAATTCAACAAGCTGCGCAAGGAAGTCTGGGAACTGACGGGACGGTTCAAACGCCGAGACGCCATTCGCGAGACGGTCAAACGGATAGAAAACTCGATCAAGAACTTCCTCGTGCCCGGAATGCTGTTCGAAAAACTCGGTTTCAGATACTTCGGTCCGATCGACGGCCACGACCTTCCCCTCCTCATCAAAACCCTGCAGGACATCAGCAATCTTCACGGTCCGATCATGCTGCATGTGGCCACGGTCAAGGGCAAGGGGTATGCACCGTCGGAGGAAGACGCCAAGACTTACCACGGCGTGGGGAAATTCAACAAAGTTACCGGAAAATCCACACCGTCGAGTGCCGGACTGCCGAGCTATACCGAAGTTTTCGGCAGCACCATGTGCGAACTGGCGGCCAGGAATGACAAAGTGGTGGCGATCACCGCCGCCATGTGCCCCGGCACCGGGCTCGATAAGTTCGCCGACAGATTTCCCGAGCGGTTTTTCGATGTCGGCATTGCCGAGGGCCACGCCGGCACGTTTGCCGCCGGTCTTGCGGCCGATGGTCTGCGGCCGTATTTCGCGGTCTATTCGACTTTTGCTCAGCGGGCGTACGACCAGATCATTCATGATACCGCCATCCAAAACCTGCCGGTGGTGCTGGCCATGGATCGCGGCGGTCTTGTCGGCAACGACGGCCCCACGCATCACGGCGCATTCGATCTGGCGTATCTGTCCACCGTGCCGAATATCACGGTTGCGGTTCCCAAAGACGGCAACGAACTTCGGGCGATGCTGCACTATACGTGTGATCACCAGCTTGAAGGCATAATCGCTATCCGTTACCCAAGAGATTCGGTTCCGACACCTCTCTCCGACCCCGTGGCCGAAATTCACTGGGTCGCCTGGGAGTGGTTGAGTGAGCCGAGCGACGTTGTCATACTTGCGGTCGGTACGATGGTCAGAGAATCTCTCAAGGCGGCGGAGGCGCTCACCGGTCGCGGCATACGAGTGTCGGTGGTGAACGCGCGTTTTGTCAAACCACTGGACAGCGACATGCTTCAGCAGGTAGCGGCGAACGCGCGTGTCGTAATCACTGCGGAAGAGGGCTCGGTGCGCGGGGGGTTCGGCCAGGCGGTTGCGGAGTACTTGCTGACGCAACAATTCGCCGGGCGGTTTCGAGCGCTCGGCTTGCCGGACCGGTTTGTCACTCAGGGTTCTCGCGCCGAGCTGCTCAAGGAAGTCGGTCTGGACGCAGGGAGCATCGCGGACCTGGTTGAGGAACTGGCGTCGGCGCCCCAGAAAGCGGCCGTTGCGAATGTCAACGGCGGCCTGTTCCGACGCTTTGTCCTCCGTCGCGGCGAATCCAAAGCCAAATCCGAGAGCCGCCCGGTCGGTATGACCGGCACCGATATGGAGTGATTCTGCTCCCATGCAGTTTGGCCTTGTCGCAAACCTGAAACGCCCCGGCGCCGCCGAGGCGATCGACAGTTTTATCCGCTGGTCTCACGAGCATCATGAGCACTTGACGCTGTCGGAGGAATTGCGCCAGTCGGCAGCCGACTATCCCCATTTCGCTCCTGCGAGCGAACTTCCCGACCTGGTCGATGTAATTGTGGCAATGGGGGGCGACGGAACCATTCTGGCCACGGCGCGGTCGGTAGGTTCGTTAGGGACACCTATCCTTGGCATTAACCTTGGCTCGCTCGGCTTTCTCACGCAGCAGACCCCCGGCGAGTTGGTGGCGGCGCTTAACGATATCGTGGCCGGGAGATTCAAAATTGAGGAGAGAATACTCCTCAAGGCTGGTATAGCGGGACGTCCTCCCCTGGCAATGCCATACGCGCTGAACGATATCGTGCTCGATCACGGCGGCACCACCCGCGTTTTGGATATCAATCTGAGGATCAACGACGAGGATGTAGTCTCGTATATGGCAGACGGACTCATCATCGCCACACCCACCGGTTCCACCGCTTACAACCTGGCGGTGGGTGGGCCGATTGTATGCCCCAACATGGACGCGATGATTGCGTCGCCGATCGCCGCGTTCTCGCTGACCACGCGCCCGATGATTCTATGCGGCCGAGATCAGCTCGAGATGTCGATTACCACCCCGGGGCGCAAGGCCCAGTTGACCCTGGACGGCCAGGTCAACATCGACGTACGCGAGGGTGAGAAAGTCACGGTAGAGCGCGCTGATTTCAACGCCCGGTTCGTGGTCTTCCCGGAGAACTCGTTTTACAAACTCCTCCGCCGCAAACTACACTGGGGCGTCTCCCCGGAGCCGTAACTTCCGGCGATCGGAGGAAAACCCTGAATTCGTCATGCCCCGGCTTGACCGGGGCAGGATCGTAGGTCGGGTTCATGAACGTCGAGCGTAGCGAGACGCGAATAAACCCGACATCTTTGCTGGTCGCTGTTCAGCGCTCTCTCGGTAGCCCACAGCTCGTTGCCGGTCATTGTTTGGCCAGAATCCCCTTGCCAAGTACAGCCTTGACAGATAACATTGGCGGATACGAAGTAGGTCGAAACCCCTGCGGTTTCGACATCGTGATAAGCGGGAGTAACTCAGGTGGCTAGAGTCACAGCCTTCCAAGCTGTTGGTCGCGGGTTCGAGTCCCGTCTCCCGCTCTGAATCGCCGCGTTCGTTCTATCCCGATTCGGATTTCAATCCCCGCCCCCTCCAAAAACCGCCCCCAAAGCCGACAATCGGATTGGGATGGTTCGCTAAGCCGCGCCCGGTCAAGCCGTTAGCAAAACCGGCCAAACCGGAAAAATGGCTTGACAGCCCGAAGACCGCCTCTATATTTCGGGTTCCCTGACGGACGGGTACGCCTGTCCGTCTGGATTTTGTTGGGTTCAGCGCAAAAACAAGGATTTTTGAGCAGCCCAGATAGCTCAGTTGGTAGAGCACATCCTTGGTAAGGATGAGGTCACCAGTTCAATCCTGGTTCTGGGCTTTTTGACATAGGTAAAGAATGTTGGTCTCATAAAGGAGAGCCTTCAATATGGCTAAGGAGAAGTTTGAGCGGACGAAGCCGCACGTGAATGTTGGGACGATCGGTCATGTGGATCATGGCAAGACGACGTTGACGGCGGCGATCACGATGGCGATGGCGCGGAAGAACAAGACGGCGATCCGGACGTTTGATTCGATTGACAATGCGCCGGAGGAGCGGGAGCGGGGTATTACGATCGCGACCGCGCATGTCGAGTACGAGACGGACAATCGCCATTACGCCCACGTGGACTGTCCGGGTCACGCCGACTATGTCAAGAACATGATCACGGGAGCGGCGCAGATGGACGGGGCGATATTGGTGGTGTCGGCGGCGGATGGTCCGATGCCGCAGACGCGGGAGCACATCTTGCTGGCGCGCCAGGTGGGGGTGCCGTTCATTATTGTGTACATGAACAAGGTAGACATGGTGGACGATCCGGAGCTTTTGGATCTGGTCGAGTTGGAGGTGCGGGACCTGCTTAATCAGTATCAGTTCCCTGGGGACGATATTCCGGTGATCCGGGGATCGGCGCTGCAGGCTCTTACTGCGGGTACATCGGACAAGCCGATTGACGATCCGGCGTTCAAGTCGGTGTTGGAGCTTTTGGAGGCTTGTGACAGCTATATCCCGGTGCCGAAGCGGGAGAAGGACAAGCCGTTTTTGATGCCGGTGGAGGACGTGTTTTCGATCACCGGACGAGGTACGGTGGGGACGGGGAGAGTGGAGCGCGGGGTGATCAAGCAGGGTGAGGAGGTGGAGATAGTTGGCATACGGGAGACGCGCAAGACGGTAGTGACCGGAGTGGAGATGTTCCGGAAGCTGTTGGACCAGGCGGAGGCGGGCGACAATGTTGGTTTGCTTCTGCGAGGCATTGACAAGGACGAGTTAGAGCGGGGGATGGTGTTGGCGGCGCCGGGTTCGGTGACGCCGCACAAGAAGTTCAAGGCGGAGGTGTATGTGCTCAAGAAGGAGGAGGGGGGTCGGCACACGCCGTTTTTCACGGGATATCGGCCGCAGTTTTATTTTCGGACGACGGACGTGACGGGGGTGGCGAATTTGCCGACGGGGGTAGAGATGGTGATGCCGGGAGACAACATCACGATGAACGTGGAGTTATTGACGCCGATAGCGATGGAGAAGGAGCTGCGGTTTGCGATCCGCGAGGGTGGACGCACGATCGGCGCCGGTGTCATCGCGGAGATAAT
>JBFMGC010000094.1 GCA_040752815.1 Candidatus Zixiibacteriota bacterium | reverse complement strand
CACTACCCCGGCGCCGAACGACTCTGCCACCGTTAATACCCACATCTCGATCATCTTTTCAGAGAAGATGAATGTCGCCACCTTGAACGCCGGGACGATTGTTTTTGAGCCGTCAATCCCGGGAAGTTTTTCAATCCAGGCATCGCGACAGGTGCTGATTACTCCAGCGCAACCGCTGGATACCTTTGTCACCTATACCGCTACGGTGACGACCGCAGTCGCCGATAGTTCAGGCAACCCAATGGCAAGCGACTATGTCTGGCAATTCCGCACCGTGCGGGATTGGATTCCGCCGCAGGTACTGATTGAGCGGCCATCCGACCATTCAGTCTTTACTGATTCGGTGCAGGTCGCTGCAGCGGCGTCAGATAACGACGGCCTCAGCCATATCGAGTTCTACGCCGACGGTGACCTCGTTCATAACGCCATCAACGGCGCCTCCGACTATTACGAATTCACCTGGCGTCCCAGCGGCCTGATCATGGGCTCGCAGCATGATCTATACGCGGTTGCGTATGATCTTGCTGGCAACGCGGCTCACAGCGATACTGTGGTCGTCCATTACCTGTGGCGCCTTCTCGCGGAGGATAACAACGAGGCCATCCCCCGCAACCTCGCCCGAATCTACGCCCGAAGTACCCGCACGCAACTGCAGTTTCGTGTGGAGACCTGGACCGGATGGGGAGATTACAAGTCGCCGACCGAGGGAATCGACGTAGCCATCTTTCTTGACACTGATCAAAATCCGGCAACAGGGCAGACCAGAGCCGACAACGGCACGAAGCCGATCGGCGATATTGGAGCCGAGTATCGGATCGTAATCGGCAATCATGGCGACGTGGTCGATCAGTGGACCGGATCGGGCTGGGTTGACAATGGCAATGTTGAGAATCTGGTTATTTCCAACAACTCCGATTTCTTCGAGGTCTCGGTTTCGCTGGGTGGGATCAACGCTCCGTCGGGAGTCGATCTAATTGTCGCCAATGTTATTCTGAACACTGCCCAATGGGACTGGGCGCCTAATGTCGATAACGTGCCCCCCGATCATGTCACGCTGCTGATTGACAATTCGTACTCCGGCGCTCCACCTCAGACCCCGCCGGGTATCGCGACTGCGCGGCCCCTGCAAAATGTGTTCGACTAAGCCCGATTCTGTCGGGTCGTAATCCCAAGACAACGTCGGCTCCTCCTCACCACCGTCCTTCTTTACTTGACAAGCCGCCCGTCGTCTTACCTATTGTAGCGATAAACTTTCAGCACGGAGCCCGATAATGACTCGACCCATTGCAGTCGTAGGTTTAGCATTTATACTTGCCCTTATAAGTTGTTCGTACTTTTCCGGCTATGCCCCGAAACCGGGGGACATCGTTTTCCAGGACCTCAACTCTCCCCAGGCCCAGGCAGTCAAGCTCGCGACCGGCTCGCAGTACACCCACTGCGGTATTATCTTCGAGCAAGACAACAACTTCGTGGTCTACGAGGCTGTTGGCCCTACTCGGGTTATTCCATTGCAGGACTGGATTCGGCAGGGCGTGAAAGGGCACTTTGTGGCGCGCCGAATAGACACCCTGCTCGCACACCTCACGGATGAGTCTCTGGCGCGCATGCGCCAAGTCGGCGAAAGCCACCTGGGCAAACCGTACGACCCCGTGTTCAACTGGAGTGACTCACAGATGTACTGCTCCGAACTGGTTTGGAAGATCTACCGCGACGGTCTCGGCCTGGAACTGGCCCCGCTCCGTAAGCTGGGCGGCTACCAGATCGAACACCCAGCGGTACGGCAGAAGTTGCGTGAGCGGTACGGCGATTCTATTCCGCTCCAGGAACCGGTAATTGCCCCCGCCGATTTGATGGCATCAGAACGTCTCAAGCAGGTCTACTCCAACTAACATGAGGTAGTTGTCATGGCGGTGCGCGAGATACTCATCCTCGGCGATCCCAGGTTATACGAAAAATGTAAGCCGGTCCGGCGCGAAGAGCTGGCCGGGCTTCATTCAACTTTCGAGGACCTCGGCAATACCCTGCTCGATTTCCGCAAGTACAACGGTTTCGGCAGGGCTATAGCCGCCCCGCAGATCGATGTCCTGAAGAGACTGGTGTACTGGCATGTTGATAGACCTCAAGTGATCATCAACCCGGTTCTCAGCGATCTCAGTCAGGAGACATTCGAGCTGTGGGACGACTGCCTGAGTCTCCCCGAACTCGTGGTCCGTGTCAACCGCCACCGCTCTTGCACTGTGCGGTTCCTCGATGAGAACTGGAACGAGCAGGTCTGGCAGCTTAGCGACGACCTGTCGCAACTCATGCAACACGAGTATGACCATCTCGAAGGGATTCTCGCTACCCGGCGGGCAGTTGATTCCTATTCGCTGGCGTTCCGCTCGACTTTGGTCCGGCAGGACATATAGAGCCCCTGGTTGGCGTTACAGGCGACGTGCCTTGAGGTCGTCTTCATGGGCGGCTCCAACCACCGGCACAGCAGGCCAAATCCCGCTAAACAAATCGCCCTGCTCCGGCGTATATTGTAACTATAACGGCGGCACAAACACAATTAGCTTGTTAGGACCCACATCATGAGACACGCTCTGCAAATCATCGGCATCGCTCTAACAGGGATGCTGCTTACGTCAACGGCTCGGGCGGACGAGTTCCTCGAAAGCCTGGCCCCCGATCAGTCCGTTCACGGTTTTCGCACGGCCAACCTGTACGACAACGCCACCGGTCAGGCCATGGGAGCCCGGTTTATGTCGGAGAAATACGGCTTCACTGTTGACCTCGTGCAAATCGAGTCCGTGCCGCAGGCTTTCTACTGGATAAAAACTCCGATCACCGCAAGCCGCGGCGAACCCCACGCCTGTGAGCATCTGCTGCTCGGCAAAGGCCGTCGCGGGCAGTACGTTGCTGCACTCGAGGACATGACGCTCTCCAACAGCACCGCTTACACCGAACAGTACCGTACTTGCTATCACTTTAACACGGTCGCCGGCCCGGAGACCTTTCAAAAGGTGTTCGAGGCCAAGCTGCAGGCACTCCTGCATCCCGATTTCAGCGACGAGGAAATCCGTCGCGAGGTCTGCCATATCGGTGTGGTGGTCGATCCTGAAGACAGCACGCTGTCGCTCGAAGAAAAGGGCACTGTCTACACCGAGATGGTCAGTTCGTTTGAACGTCCGTACTACAACACCTACCGCCGCGTGTATCAGTTGGTATACGGCCAAGACCATCCATTCACTCATGTTTCAGGCGGCGATCCCAACGTCATGCGGAGCATGACTCCCCAGAACATGTGGGACTTTCACAAGGCAACGCATCATCTGGCCAACATGGGCGCGGTGATTTCCATTCCGCGGAGCGTGTCTATAGGCGACTTCCTCCGCCAGTTGAGCGCCACCCTCGACCGTTGCCAGGACTACCCAGACTCAAGCGCCTTACCTGGAATCGGCAAGTTCTCGTTCCCATCGCATCAAGCCGCTCCATCGGGGACGAGCCTGCTGGTCAACTATCCCAGCGACCGGGCCGAAGACCCCGGCTACTTGCTGTATTCCTGGCCCGCTGACCTGGCGCTCGACTTCCGCGAGCAAGCAGTACTCACCATCTTTCTTGACGCCTTCGCCAACGGCGAAAACTCCGACCTGTACAAGCTGTTTGTCGATTCCAGAACCCGGAGTACCAATATCGGCGCCACCGCCGTATCCGGCTGGATCGAAGAAGACTTCGGGCTCCCGATCAGTTTTGACGTCACAGGTGTAACCAGCTCGCTGATAAACCAGCGCCTGCTGGACAGCGTGGCAGCGATGATCATCGACGCAATCCGCGGGGTGCACGATCTCGCTGACAACACCCCGGAACTGGTCGATTTTAACACCCGCGTTCGCAACCGATTGATCGAATTCCGCAAACGGATGGAGAATAACCTCAATCAGCCCCCGATGTTCGGATTCCGGTCCGGCCCGGCGGGAGCCTGGCTCAATGTCATGAAAGACCTTGAGAGCTCTCCCGGCTTTCGCAAGTCCCTCATTCTGATGGACCGGATCGTATATATCGACTCGCTGCTGAACCTGAGTGGCAACATCTGGCGAGAGCGGATTGACGACTGGCGTCTGCTAACAGTTAAGCCGTACGCAGTGGGCGCCACACCCAGCGCGGAGATTGTCAAGGCCAATGCCGCCGCCAAGGAAGCGCGACTGGCCGGGTATGTCGAGGACTTCAAGAAGAAGTACGGGGTAGCCGACGCTCAGCAGGCAATCGCCCGCTACAAAGCGGAGTTCGATGCCAACACCGCCGTAATCGCAAAGGCGAGCGCGGAGATTACGATGCCGGAGTTTATCCCTAACCCTCCGATGACCCTCGATGACCAGCTCGACTACCAAACAATAAAGCTGGCTAACAACGTGCCTCTGGTGGCTTCGACATTTGATAACATGACCTCGGCTCGAATCGGGCTGGCGCTTCGTCTTGACGTCATCCCCGAATCCCTACTCGTATATGTTCCGTTTCTCCCCAGCATGCTCAACCAGATCGGCGTGATCCGCGACGGCAAGGCGGTAACATTTGACGAAATGCAGGAGCGGCTGCGGCTCGAGGTTCTGAATCTAAGTGCGTACTTCTCTCACGGTTATTCCACGGGACGGGCC
>JBFMGC010000093.1 GCA_040752815.1 Candidatus Zixiibacteriota bacterium | reverse complement strand
CGCTGAAACGGTTTGCTCGTCAGCACAATATCCGGTTGGTCTGGACACCAACCTATGCCAGTTGGCTCAACGCTATCGAAGCCCATTTCGGCCCCCTCAAGAACTTCTGCCTCAACAACTCCGATGACCACGATCATACTTCCCGCCGACGCCGCATTTACCGCTACCTGACCTGGCGGAATAGAAAACACGCCCGCCCCAATGCCCCACTAAAACTATTTAGGAGATATTAGTTGGAATGGCACTAGCAAACCACGCGGGCGAGAACAGCCCGCATTGTCCGTCAGAATCTCCATCCCACCCAGGGGGCAAGCAACCATTGCGGGGCCGGGGATTCAGCACCACAAGTCTCCCCCGCTCGCGAACATTTACTTGCGCGACACTGTTCTGATAGGCGATTTGGCCTCTGTGAAACAAACTGAAAGGATTCACGCTATGATGAAACAGACTGTACTTTTCGCGATGGCTCTCGTTACTGTGTCCGCGGGCACGGCGTTCGCCCACTGCGAGATTCCGTGCGGCATTTACGATGACTCCGCGCGAGTCGTGCTCATGCAGGAGCATGTAACGACAATCGAGAAAGCGATCAATCAGATCGTTGAGCTTTCCGCCGCCGGCGAAAAGAACTACAATCAACTGGTGCGCTGGATTTCCAACAAGGAAGACCACGCCGACCAACTGCAGGAAGTCGCCACCCAGTATTTCATGTTCCAGCGGATCAAACCGGCCGACCCGAGCGACCAGATCGCCTGGAACAAGTACCTGACGCAGCTGACCCTGATGCACAGGATCACCGTGCACGCGATGAAAGCGAAACAGACTACCGATCTTGCTGAAATCGAGACGCTGCGCAAGCTGATCCAGGAATTCGCGACAGCGTATTTTGTGAAGTGATTGATTGGCGGGCTTGAAGCAAGCCCGCCCTACTACACTTGATGGCCGTCTATCTCAGCCCAAGTGTGGCTGACAGTGCTTACAATCCTTGCGCGTTATTCAACATTCCCTGATATTCGCATCACATTGACGATATCAGACCTATGACATTTGCTACCACCTCAACCGCCCCTCGCCGCAAGAAACCGCTCCACATGAAGATCTTCTACGGCCTATCGGTCGGCGTTATCGCCGGATTGGCAGTGAATCTTGGCGCGGGAGGTGATGACACGGCGGTCGCGTGGATTGTGCGGCATATCACTGAACCAATTGGTGCGCTGTTTCTCCGCCTCCTCCTCATGTTGGTCATCCCCCTCGTGTTCTCGTCGCTGGTGGTCGGTGTCGCCGGGATCGGCGATCTGCGCAAACTAGGCCGGGTCGGTCTCAAGACCTTCGCCTACACTGCGATCATCTCAGCCATTTCGGTCGTGATCGGTCTGACTCTGGCCAATACGATCAAACCCGGCAAACACATCGATCAGGTAACCGCGCTTCGTCTCGAAGAACGCTACGGCGGCGAGGCGGCTAAGCGGATAGAATCCGCGACTGCATCGAACAACGACTCACCGATGATGAAGCTGATCAAAACGATTATGCCGTCGAACCCGATCGCCGCGGTCGCCGGCGAAACACCGAACATGCTTCACCTCATGTTCTTCGCGCTGGTGCTTGGAATCGCCTGTACACTGGTACCCCCCAATATCAGCGACCCGTTTGTGCGCGTGATGGACGCGTTGTTTGCGCTGTCGGCAAGACTGATCGACCTGGTCATGCATATCGCCCCCTATGCGGTCGCCTGTCTGCTGTTTAACAACACCGCCCAGTTCGGGGTCGACTTGCTGCAGGCACTCGGTTGGTTTATGGTGACCGTACTGCTCGGCCTCGGCCTGCACATGTTCGGCGTCTACTCATTATCGATATCGTTGTTGTCGCGAATCAACCCGCTCGAATTCTTCCGGCGAATCAAAACCGTCATGCTGACAGCGTTTTCGACCTCATCGTCGAACGCCACCCTGCCCACCGCGCTGGCCGAGACCGAACGCAACTTAGGCGTGCCGCGCGAGATCAACTCGTTTGTACTGACAATCGGCGCCACCGCCAACCAGAACGGCACCGCGCTCTACGAGGGAGTCACCGTGCTGTTCCTGGCGCAGTTATCCGGACTGGACCTCAGCCTCGGACAACAAATCATGGTTGCGTACTTGGCGATACTGGGGGGGATCGGTACGGCAGGGGTGCCATCGGGATCGATCCCATTTATCATAGTTGTGTTGACGACTATCGGTGTGAACCCCGCACTGATTGCCATAATACTTGGCGTCGATCGCATCCTCGATATGTGCCGCACGACTCTCAACGTGACTGGCGACATCACTGCCGCGACCTATATCGCCCGCTCCGAGGGGCAGCTGGTGCTGCCGAAGAGAGAGCTGAGCTGAAACAACCATCGTGGGGGATCTTGTAGGGCAGGTCCGCTTCGAACCTGCCACGATCGAACGGGATGATTCGTAGGTCGGGTTCAGGCGGTGTGAGCGGAGCGAACGACGACCAACCCGACAATGCGGCCCAATCCAAAGCAGCAATCGCAGGATGAATAATGTCGGGTTTGCCGCTCCAATCGTCAATGCGGCGAACCCGACCTACGGTACTCCTCCTCGGCCTAGCGCTCCGGGAAGCCAAGGTTGTTGATCGTCAGGCGCGGCTTGACAATGATCGCGAGAAGATCGATCACCGGCCAGACGAAGCAGAAAAGCATGTACACGATCAGCCACAGCAACGGCGCACCGGTCTGGGTAAGCAACGTGTAGCACTCCCCCACCCGGTACCTGGAGATCGGCCCTATACCAATAACCTCCGCCGTAATGAAAATCACGGCGAGTACGGAGTTCTTCCAGATCGACAGTTTCGTGATCGTGTTCATGGTCTCGCCTTCCTTCCGGGCTGCAGCATCAGCCCACCTGCCGGCACTGCAACTTCTCTGCCGAAAAATCCGGGTGAAAGCGGACTTAAAGCTGCACTTTAACTGTTGACGCCAAAGCGGTGGGCGGCTGATTACGCGCGAATACGGCCCGGCTAAGGGGATTCCTGTCTATCTGCAGTGGGGTTCATGCCGGATGTGCAAAACTGCGTCGAACGGGCTAACTCAGGGTCATGTGGATGACAGAAGGTCTCGGCCCCCGCCCCTGCGGGCTGACCGACACCACAACGTGGGTTTTTTCAACTGGCCCCAAGCTGTGGGCTACCGGGTAAAGTGCCTCGGATCGTTCTTGTATTGCGTGATGATCTTGTCAAGCTCGTCCGCATCGGAAGGAGGATTTTTCACCCACTCAGGCGGGTCGGTCTTCGGCGGAAAGATACCAAGGTAGCGCTGGTACCATTTCCACTTCCGCTTCTCAATCTTGTACCACGCCTTGACCGCGCGCTCTCTCTGCTTTGCGACAGCATCATACGCTTCGATCTTCTGCAGCAGTATCTCCACACTCTGCCGTTTCTCCAGCGCCCGATAAAACGTAGCATACTCCTGAGGATTGAAAACGATTTGCGCCATCGGCTCAAAAAAGATCAGAGCCTGCGAGATTATAAAATTGGCCGGCTTGACCGACTCGCCGATCATGATCCCCGCCACCGTTCCGGCAGCGCCCCACTTTACAAACCACTTGGCGGCTTTATCAAGCACCGCCATCTCGTCCTCGGGCAGCGGCTGGAACGACGGATCATCTATCGGCGGCTCGCCCCGGAAGAAGCTCATCGGTCACTCCCCTCACTCGATGATTTCGCTTCCGTCGTTGCTGCATTCTCGTGTGACCGGGCGATTCGTTCACGCACGAACGACGTCACCTGTTCGGCGTTCCCCTCGAACATGAGGTACAATCCGCGGAAGTTTTCGAGCCGCGACGGCGTCACGAACGGCGAGAGCAGAATGCCCTTCTTGTCGGGATAGCAATTGCGGTAGAGCTTCCACTCCTTCACCAGTGTCTGGGTGGTACTTTTCACAGTAACTGCGCGATCGGTCAGCTTGTATTGAGTCGGAAAATAGAACTTGGCCAGTGAGCCGAGCATGATCACCAGCGCCAGTATGGTGAACCAGTGCGACTGCATCCAGCTATAGACGAAGACCGCCACCAGGACAACAAACAGGGTGACCGCGGCTGACACCAGCGGCTGGCGCTTGACCGGGTGAACGGTCCACTCCAGCACCGGGCCGGAATCTGCTGCCGCGACTCCCGCCCGCATTTCCGAGTCAACCGGTTGCTTGTCGGTGTCGGCCATGATCGAACTACTTCTTCTCCGGCAGGCGGTACCGCTCTTTCTTGACTGTTTCCATCATATCGATCAGTTCTTTCGGCTCGAACAGTTTCTTCTGGATCAGCAGACGAACCAGCGCCTCCTGTGCGAGATTATTCGACAGGGCAAGTTCCTCGTAGGACACGTCGATTTCCTTGCCGTTCATGATCATCTTGAGGGCGACATTTTTCTCAGCCATAGGCTTCTCCAGTTATAACAGGCGATGGTTCGTTCGGTTGGGGGTAATATAATCTGAAAGCGGCCAGGATCAACCGCGTGCCGCAAGCACAATCACTGCTCGCCGGCCTGCGGCGGGGCGGTATCTTCTTTGATCGAAGTCGGCGTACCGTTGACCAGTTGGTACAGCGGCAACTCGATATTCTCGCGGTGTTCGCCGAATGTCACCGGCCCGGCCGCTCC
>JBFMGC010000092.1 GCA_040752815.1 Candidatus Zixiibacteriota bacterium | reverse complement strand
CTGCCCGCGCGAGCGGTCGATTTGAAGCGCCGCCAGGTCGAGGCCGTCGGCGGACGTACCGGAGTTGAGACCGAGTACCACCAGTCTCGACTTTCCGAGCAGGCGCGGCAAGTTCATCTCAGCGGAGGACCGGCCTTCCCAGCTTCAGTTTCACTCCGGAGACCCGGTCGAGCGCCGTGCGCAGACGCTCTGCCGGTATCTCACTCGCCCGCACTGCGTTCACGAAATAATCGAACGCTTCAACAGTCGCTTCGAAATCATGACAGAACAAGAGCAGGTCGTGCCCGGCGTTGAACGCAGCCACCGCACGCTGCCCGTAATCGCCCAGACTATCAGCACCCTTCATGGTCAGATCGTCGGTAATAAGCGGCCCGTCAAAGTTCAGGCTTTCGCGAATCAGGTTGGTGACAATATTCGACGATTCGGTAACCATCCTTGAATCCAGCTTGTCGACTATCATATGCGTGCTCATGATCAGATCGGCGCCGGCGTCGATACCGGCCGAAAACGGTATGCGCTCCCGCTGTTCCCAGAGCAGGCGATCGTAGCTCGCTTTGGTTACATCTTGGTGGGGGTCGATAGCCGCCGCGCCGAGTCCGGGAAAATGTTTGAGACAGCAGAGCATGCCCTGGCTGTGGGCTACCGCTACCGACACCCTGACAAAATCCGACACCTTGGCGGGATCGTAGCCGAAACACCGTCCCTCGAGGCAGACCGCCTTTTTGTTGAGAAAGAGATCGGCGACCGGCGCAAGATTGAGATTTATCCCAAGAGAGGTCATCAGCACAACCGCACGGTGGTAGTCCTCGCGGAAGTGCTCGAGGCTGTTCTGACGGCCGTAATCGGCGGCCGCCTTGAACTCGGCGGGCGCTCCCTTCAGGCGGCAGACCCGGCCCCCTTCCTGATCAATCGCCACGAGCGGGGGTGTCTCCAGCCGGAGATTTATGCGGCGGATATTCTCCCGCGCCGCGATATGAGTGGGGCAGTTCTCTTCAAAGAGAATCACGCCGCCGATCTGTTCCTCGCCAACAAAGTCGAGAAACGCCGGCGGCGGTTCCTCACCGGGGAAACCGAGAACAAACAGTTGTCCAATACGTTTAAGCAGTTCCTGCATATTCACACGCCGCCGAGGCGGCCCTTCCTGGAATATAGTTTACCATGGGCTACGATACACACACCAGATTCTTTCCACTTCCTTTGGCCTTGTAAAGCGCCTGATCGGCCACGCTGACCAATTCTTCCTCCGACCGGCCGTTCTCCGGATACGAGCTGACGCCTATCGACACCGTGATCTTCACCTTGCCGGTCTGACCGGTATCGATAATCGTGCTCTCCACCTGCGTGCGGATCCGTTCGCCAATGCGTTGCGCCTCCGCCAGCGGCGTCTGCGGCAGAATGACAACGAACTCCTCGCCGCCGTAGCGGCAGAAGATGTCGACGTCACGTACGCACTCTTTGATCACCTGCGCCAGGCGATGCAGCACCGCGTTGCCGGCCTCGTGGCCGTAGCCGTCGTTCAGTTTCTTGAACCAGTCGATGTCTATCATGATGATGGAGAGCGGCAGGTGATATCGGACCGCCCGCCGCTTCTCTTCCTGGAATTTCTGCACGAAGTAGCGGTAGTTATAAGAGTCCGTCAACTCATCCATGATCGTCAGCTCTTCGGTGCGTTTCAGAAGTTGGGCGTTCTCCAGGGCCAGTCCCGCCGATCGCGCCACCACCGAGAGGAGCTGCTCGTCGCGTTCGCTGAAAAATCCGGGCTCGGATGACTCGGCCAGGAGCAAACCGGTAGCGTGACCATGGAAGGTCATCGGGATGATGATCGCCGAGCGGGTTTCTGCCGTCAGAGGTTCGTAATCATCGCGGGTGGTCGTATCATTGACGCGAATAGCCTCGTGAGCCTTGGCCGCTCGGGCAATCAGTTGGTTGCGGGCAATCGCCAGCGGCCGCAGACTGTAGGAGGTGCGCCCGGCAATACATCGCGCGCGGTAATAGTAGCGGCCACCTACATTCTTGAGGATCATGACATACGTCGAGTATCCAAGGGTGCTGCCCAGTATGCGCATGACCTCCTTTACCACGTCATCCGGTTCCAGAATCGCCGCCAGCACACGAGTGTTCTCATAGATCAGCTCCAGCTGGGCCTGGGATTTTTCCAGTTCCGACGTGCGCAGGTTCAGCGTGTTGAACAGCTTCATCAGCCGCCGTTCAGACTTGCGCATGTATTCCGAGACATACGCCAGGGCCAGGAAATAAATCCACATGAAGCCGATGCGCATGGAGAAGCCGAACAGGTCCGGGACTTCAAGTTGTCCCGCCACAAGGGCGAGATACATGCCGGTCAGCACGATTGCCACGGTGAGCGCCGCCGCAAAGACGAGCACATAAGCCGCCACTGCGATAGTCAGAAAGAAGAACAGATAAAACGACGAATCCAGCCCGCCGGTGAACCAGATGAAAAGCGGCAGGAAGAGAACGTCGTACAAAATCGATCCGAGATAGGCCAGTTTCAGGTCGAACCTACCGTACATGCCGGCCAGGAACAGGCCGATCAGCAGCGCGTAGGATCCCGCCACGATGTAGAAGAAAAGCGCGTCGGCCCGGGCGTAGTCGCCAAAAACGGCGAACCAGCCGATCGACGCAAACGTCAGAACCCTGGTGAGCAGGAAGACAACGTCAATCCTGGGCAGAAGGGTGCGGTTGCGGTCCAGAAACAGTTTCATGCCGGTATCGGCCTTTCAGCCGTATACCGGCTATAATCGGCATTATTTGTTGCCGCTTAACGGATTATGCGGACGGCGAGATCTCGGGGGCACCCCTAACCGGGGAGAACTGGCGCAAGGACAGGAGCAGCACACCCACCGACAGGATCAGCAGCAGGATGTCGGTCGATGCCAAGAGTAAGCTGCCATTGGGCAGGTAGTCAGTAAACAGCTTATAACCTAATGCGGCTATTGTTGTTGCGATCATGATCCCCGCCGGTACGACCGTGAACCAACTTTTTCTGCCGGCGCGGTGCAGCCAGACCGTAACTGCAATTAACGTTAGCGCCGCCAGGAGTTGGTTCGCCGAGCCAAAGAGCGGCCAGATCGATTTCCACCCCTCACCCCACGCCACCAGGACCATAAGCAGCACCGACACACCGGAGTTGAACCAGCGCTCGAGAATGATCTTTGGCGGGCGGGCAAAAACGGTCTTCCACAGTTCCTCGAGGAGATAGCGGTTCAGCCGGACCGCCGTATCAAGCGTGGTGATCAAAAACCCCTCGACCACGAGAATGCCGAGCACCGAGCCGAGAGCTACCTGAAGTCCGAAGGTCGAGTTAAGCAGATGCCCCATGGAATAGGCGAAACCGAGAATCGGGTTCCCCTGGCCGACTTCCGGCCAAACGATATGCATGTACTCAGTGTAGCTGAGTGACGATCCCACCGTGACCAGTACCAGCACCGCCAGCATTCCCTCGAGCAACATCCCGCCGTACCCGATAATGCGAGCCTGGCCTTCCGATTGAAGTTGTTTCGAGGACGTCCCCCCGGCTACAAGAGAATGGAAGCCCGATATCGCACCGCAGGCAATCGTGATAAACAAGAACGGCCAGATCGGCCCCATGGCTTGTGCGCCTGCGGCCATATTAGACACCGGGTAGGTTAGGTGCGCTCCCTGGAAACCTCCCACGATCAGCCCGACCGCCATCGCCGCCATACCGGCATAGAGGATTTGGACATTTACAAAATCGCGCGGCTGAAGAATCCACCAGACCGGCACCTGGCAGGCCATCAGCGTATAAACTGCGATTATCACCATCCAGAGCCTGGGATCGAGAGCAACCGGAATCTGAAATCCGACATAGATCGACACCGCGCCCAAAGCCGCTGCGAGGAGATAAGCGGGAAGCGTGCGCAGACCGCGCTTGATCACAACATATCCCATCAGGGGCGCAAACAACGTGACAACTATCAGCGAGGTCGAGGCGATCCCGCCGATGATCCCGTGTGGGACGCCGTTGATGTCGCGTGTGCGAAGCAGCGTTTGTGCGCTGTCCAGGCCGAGATTATTCAGCGGCAGGAGCGAGGTCAGCGAGACGGCAGTCAAAGCGAGAAAGGCCGAGGTCACCAGGACGATCAGAATGGTCGTGAACCCGATAAAGAGTAGAAAGCCGGTCTGGCCGAGTGTCTTGCGGGCGATTTCGGCCATCGAGCACCCCCGCTCGCGTACCGAGGCGTAAAGCGCCACCAAATCATGTACGCCGCCGATCATAATCGCCCCAATTACCACCCACAGCCAGGCCGGGCCGACTCCGTAGAGTATGCCCATCACCGGGCCGACAATCGGTCCGGCTCCAGCAATAGTCGAGTAGTGATGAGCGAACAGCACCGCCGGCCGAGTGGGAAAGTAGTCGGTGCCGTCGTTGAGTTCGACCGCCGGCGTGATTCGAGTGCGGTCCTCGCCGACGGCGCGGGAAATAAACCGGCCGTAGATGCGATAAGCCAGTACGAACGCCACCAGTGCGGCCATAACGTAGATGAGCACGTTCATCGTAGATTCCTCGATGGTGTCCTGAGGTCCGAGAGTGTCATCTCACTAAACTGACTACCTTTCACGGCAACATTGTTCATGCCGGTTTCGTATGGGCAGCATGCCCGATCTTTACTCCGAGATCGGGCGGTATCAAGTATAATAACACTCGTGAGTTGGGAAAAGTACCAGCGGAACGAATGTCGGCGGCTACCGGCCGCTGGAACGCATCGCCCCCGAAAGGTGGGCCACCGGGCGTTTCTGTACCCCCCCAGCAAGAAAGGGGGCCCCCCACGCCCC
>JBFMGC010000091.1 GCA_040752815.1 Candidatus Zixiibacteriota bacterium | reverse complement strand
AAAGAGCATCGCTATTATCTACGTCGGACGCACCGGCAAGAAGGTCCCGCACGACCGGCGCATTGCCTTCCTGCGTGGTGATGGTCAGCGGTGCGGCAACAGTGGGAGCATCGTTTTCGCCGTCGATCGTGACGGTAATGGATTTCTGAACCGTATCCGGCCCCGATGAAGCATCGAATGTGAATGTTGCGGTGACATGCTCGCCAGCCGCGAGATAATCGAACGCAGCCCTGTCGTAGCTGATCTTCCCGGTGACAGGATCGACTGTGAACAGGTCTGCCAGCGAGCCACCGGCAGGCGCTGGACCGTTTGAATTGGCGGCGTCGAAGGCCAGCGTATCGGCCACATAGCGAATATGCACGTCGCTTGCATCGACATCCGTAATCGAAACGTGGTCCGCGACCGTGACCACGGCGACGTCTGGAGTGCCGGTGTTGCCCTCGGTGTCGGCGGCCGGATCGGTCACCGCTATCACCGGCGCGTCGTTGGCGCCATCAATCGTCACCGTAATGGATTTCTGAACCGTATCCGGGCCGGACGACACATTGAAGGTGAACACCGCTGTGACATGCTCGCCGCCGGCGAGATAGTCGAACGCGGCTTTGTCGTAGCTGATCTTGCCGGTGACAGGATCAATCGTGAACAGGTCGCTCAGAGACCCGCCAGCCGGTGCAGGACCGCTGGAGTTGACAGCATCGAAGGTCAGCGCGCCTGCGTACGGTGCCTTCACGTCACTCGCATCGACGTCCGAGACCGAAACATGATCCGCAACCGTGACCACGGCGAGATCCGATGTGCCGGTGTTGCCCTCGGTGTCGTGTGCCGGATCGGTCACGGCTATCACCGGCGCGTCATTTGCGCCATCGATGGTTAGCGTGATCGCCTTCTGAATCGTGTCCGGCCCGGAAGACACATTGAAGGTGAACACCGCTGTGACATGCTCGCCGCCTGCGAGATAGTCGAACGCGGCTTTGTCGTAGCTGATCTCGCCGGTGACGGGATTGACAGTGAACAGGTCTGCCAGCGAGCCACCGGCAGGCGCTGGACCGTTTGAATTGGCGGCGTCGAACGACAATGCCCCCGCGTACGGCGTCTTCACGTCACTCGCGTCGACGTCCGAGACCGAAACATGATCCGCAACCGTGACCACGGCGAGGTCCGGAGTGCCCGTGTTGCCCTCGGTGTCGTGTGCCGGATCGGTCACGGCTATCACCGGCGCGTCATTTGCGCCGTCGATTGTGACCGTAATCGACTTCTGAATTGTGTCCGGCCCGGACGACACATTGAAGGTGAACACCGCTGTGACATGCTCGCCGCCAGCGAGATAATCGAACGCGGCCCTGTCGTAGCTGATCTTCCCGGTGACGGGATCAATCGTGAACAGGTCGCTCAGAGACCCGCCAGCCGGTGCAGGACCGCTGGAGTTGACGGCATCGAAGGTCAGCCCGCCTGCGTACGGCGTCTTCACGTCACTCGCGTCGACGTCCGAGACCGAGACGTGATCTGCGACCGTGACCACGGCGACGTCTGGTGTGCCGGTGTTGCCCTCGGTGTCGGTTGCAGGATTGGTGATGGATATCGTTGGAAGATCGTTAGTGCCGGTGATCGTAACCGTGACGGTCTTCGCAACAGATGTATCGTTGCTGTTGTTGCTATTGTCTTTGACGGTGATCGTATAGGTCGCCGTTATGGTCTCGCCTTCCGCGAGGTACTGGATCAGATTGGTATCCAGCGCGAAATCCCAGTTGAAGTCGTGATCGCCTGCAGCCAAGGCCGACGAAGGAACCGTCAGTGCGGTTGCGAGCGCCAGGGCCAATGCAGGAGATACCCCGGCACTCCCCGCCGCATCGTTGTTGTAGGTGACGTGCGCTGTATGCGTATCCGTCAGATCGGCGTCGGTGAACGTGACCGAGCCGTGGTCTTTCAGAATACCACCGACAGGGTCGACGTCTTCCTTGACCGCTGCGCCGTTGTCGATGACGGAAATAACGGGCTGGTCGTTCGCCGCGCCGATCTGAACGGTGATCTGCTTTGTTGACGACAGGCCGTTGTTGTCCGTAACCGTGACATCGTAGATCAGCGTCAGGGTCTGCCCCTTCGCCAGAAAATCGAACAGATGGTCCGGCAGCTTGAATTCCCAGCCGACCGAACCCTGATTGTTGGTATCGGTGTTGCTCTCCGATACCGAGGCTGTCACCGCTCCATTGAGGGCATCGCGGGTTGCCTGCGGAATGTCGTTGTAGTCGCCGCCCGACCACACCACCGATGAGGCGCCCGGATGAAGCGCCGCGCTTGCCGTATGGGTGTCGGAGAGATCCACATCGGCGAACGCCAGCGTTCCGGTCGCAATATCGACAACCGAATTCGGCGCGCCCGTTGTGTCCGGAACTTCGTCGGCCTGATGAATCGCGGCATCGGCCGTCAGCACCGGCGCATCGTTGGTGCCGGTGATCGTGATGGTGACGGTTTGTGTCACCGGGACGCCGTTGTCGTCCTTGATCGTGATCGTATAGATCTGCGTGATCGTCTGACCTTCGGCCAGCGATTGCAGCGTGGGATCGTTGTCGTCCAGCGAGAAGTGCCAGCCAACCGAGCCCTGATTGTTGGTGTCGGTGGTGCTCTCCGACACCGGATCAATGGTGAATGTTCCGATCTTGGTCGTTGTCGGGGCATTTCCGGCGCCGCTGACAAAACCTGGCAGAGTTGAGGACGTCGATGTCAATTCGACGGTCGCCGTGTGTGCATCGGTCAGATCGACGTCCTTGAACGTGATCGTTCCGTTCGTCTCGATGTGGCCTGATGTAGTAACGGCCACATCTTCCTTCACTGCACCGGTAACGATCGTCGCTGCACCCACCACGATCGTCGGCGCGTCGTTGGCGCCCGTAATCGTGATCGGGATTTCGACAACACCGGTATCCGGCCCCGATGTCGCGGTCACTTGGATCTTGAAGGTAACGGTCTGGCCGTCGTCCAGGAAATTGAACTGCTCGCGGTCAAAGGAGACCGCGCCCGTCGTCTGATTGATGTGAATCAGCGGCTTCAGAAAGCCTTCGGTGAGATATGGAATCGTGCTGACCGCGCTCGTAATGATCGCGCTGCCGGCGACGAACGGAATGCCGATATCGTAGAACGGCGCATTGCCGATATCCGGATCGTCGATCTTGACGACGTCCTTGAAGCTGAAAATTTTGATCGTCGGGGAGAACGCCTGATCCGCGAAGACAGGGAGTGCCGAAAACTGCGCCTTGGTATTGTAGAAAGTCCTCGGAGGATTTGGCTGCCCGGTAACGGGATCGTAGCCGACACCCGGGATTGTAATGACCTTGGGCGGCCCGAGGTCCTGTAGCGGCTTGTAGAATGCGAAGGGATTTAAGTTGTCGCCGGGAGAGCCAAATCCGTTTTTCTGCGACTTCGGATTGGCGTTGTCCGGATTGTAGTTCGGGAAGTAAAGCTTGAAGACTTCCTGAATCAGTGTCTTCGCGGATTCCTGATCCGCAAGCGTCTTGAGCTGTTCGATCGCTGTCGGAGGCTGGCCAACGCCGCTGACCGACACGTAGGTCACCTGCCCGGCCTGCGATACCGTTCCGATCAACTGGCCGGTTGTCTTGTCGTAGAGATTGTATGAGCCGGTATGCCCGTCCGGCTCGACCAGCACCGAGAACTTGGTTGGTCCGTCGTTCGCGCCGATTTCCACCAGTACGGCAGTGCCGCGAATACCCATCGTGGCAACCGGCGTCTCGACGCGCATGTTGCCGTTCTTGGCGGTCTGTCCTGCAACGAATGTAATGGTGCCCTGAACCAGGCTGATCAGTGATGAATTCGACGATCCGTTCGGATCGAAGATCATTTCGTTGAGCACCATGCGCGCATTCGCGCTCATGCCGAACGCGCTGCCGTCGATGAACGTCATGCCGACCGACGAGTTCGATCCGGTCTGGACCACGTCGCCCTTTTGCACGGGATCGCCGATATTCAGCTCAACCGACACTCCGTTCCGGATCACGGAGGCGCTTCCGGACATCTTCAGGACGTGTCCGATCACTTCTCCGGCCTGTGCCGGCGCGGTAGCCTGCGCGTAGTGGACGTGACCGGTCAGCGCATCCACGATGTGACCGGAAAGGGTTGCCCCGTCCTTGGTGGTAAGAACTGGCCTTACTTCGCCCTTGAAGTAATTGCCGATCACAAATTTCTGGCCATTACCCGAAATGATCAGGTCGCTGCCGATCCGCATGTAGTCGCCGGAAAACAGCAGATGCGCGTCAGGTACGACGACTTGGTTGTCCGACATATGATGCTGGACGAAATTCGGCTTCGAATCAAAAGAGAAACGCTCCCCACCCAGTGAAACTGGGGAGTCGTGCATCAGCCCGGCATCAAATGGTCCGGAAAAATTCAAACCCCTGCCCGCCCGTCAAAAGTTATTATTAAGAAATTCAGAATTCGCAATTCATAGCATCAAAGACCGTGGGCCCATAGTGAATTGAACCACACAGCGTGGTTTTACATGCCCTCGTTAAGTACAATTGGACGGTGATGACTTGGTTATTCCGCTACTGCTTCCTAAGACTATGGGACAAAATCGATAATCCGTGCTGCTCCGCAAAATGATCGGCCGATTAACGGAAGCGAATTGAGCCTAAAAGCCGCCGAAAGGGCGCATTCGAAATCGATCAATAACCAATCTATACAGTCTATTCATTCAACTAGACCTGATAATCCATCACCTAGTTCAATCTAATACTTAAATTTTAACCTTTTATACATCAACGCCTGCGCGTTAGCCCTATCTACAATTTTAGACAATGTGGTCAGCGCTAGTTCCGCATATTTGAATCCAAATGGCTGATTAGCCGCCGCTTTAAGCGGTCGAAAAGGGGACGCGCCTAATCCTTGTGGCCAGATGATCTGGTCACGAGCCTGCATACGTTGCG
>JBFMGC010000090.1 GCA_040752815.1 Candidatus Zixiibacteriota bacterium | reverse complement strand
CTCGACAAAGCCGGCACCTGCGGGCAGAGCCGATGTCGTCAGGATCGGGGTTGATTCTATATCTGTGGCAGATATGCCAAAGTTCAAATTTACATTTTCGGTTGTCGACCTGTTCCCGATAGCTGCAAGAATCGGCAGCTGGTTGCCGCCTTCATTGACGGTAATCGTAACGATCTCGGAATCGACTGCGGAGGTGTCATCGGTGGCATAGAAGGTCACATAATAGATGCCGGACTGAAGGAAAGTGGGTGTCCAGCCGAAGGTGCCAGTGCCGTTTCCATTATCGTTAAAGCTTGCTCCTGAGGGGAGCGTTGAAGTCGTCAGATGCGGGATAGTCAGGTCGGCATCAGTCGCCGATACGCCAAAACTAAGATTGACATTTTCCATGGTCGATTGCGCGCCGATAGCAGCCAGAACAGGTGTCTGGTTGCCGGCTTCGACCACAGTGATTGTCACCAGTTCGGTATCAGTGTAAACGCCGTCAGTGGCGTAGAATGAAATGTTATAAGATCCCGACTGAGTAAAACCAGGCGTCCAGTTGAAGGTCCCGGTGCCATTATGATTATCCACAAAGGCGGCGCCGGAAGGCAGAGCCGTGGTCGTCAGAACCGGATTGGTAGCATCGGGATCAGTAGCGGTTACGCCGAAATTCAGATTCACACCCTCGGTGGTGGATTTGTTACCGATTGTTGTCCAGACCGGAGCCTGGTTCCCGGTTTCAAAAACATTGATATATATCTGCTCGGAATCAATCGCAACACCATCCGAAGCGTAGAAGGTTACGCTGTAAGCACCCGCCTGCGTGAAGTTCGGTGTCCAGCTGAAATTGCCGGTGCCGTCGCCGTTATCGACAAAGGCGGCGCCGCTCGGCAATGACGTAGTCGTCAACCCGGGTATGGTCGAGTCGGCATCTGTCGCCGAAACATTGAAATTAAGATTGACACCTTCACTGATAAATTTATTTCCAATCGCGGCCAGCACCGGTGTCTGGTTGCCGGCTTCAATTACTGTAATAGACACGACTTCGGAGTCAATCGCCAGCGAGTCATCGGTGGCATAGAAGGTAACACTGTATGAACCGGACTGGTTGTAGACCGGTGTCCATCCGAATGTCCCGGTGCCATCGCCGTTGTCGCTGAATGATGCACCCGACGGCAGTGCGGAGGTCGTCAGGACCGGCACGAATCCATCGGGATCACTGGCCGATATGCCAAAGCTCAGATTCAAACCTTCCGTGACCGACCGGGCGCCGATGGCGGCGAGAATTGGCGGGAGATTGACCTGATTGACGGTAATTGTGATGACTTCCGAATCAACCACAAGTGAATCATCTGTTGCATAGAATGTAACCGAGTACGATCCGGATTGAGCATAGGTCGGGTTCCAGTCGAAGGTTTCGGTACCGGAACCGGTGCTGGTAAAGGACGCACCGGCGGGAAGAATCGATGTGGTTATTGCCGGTATTGTGCCGTCAGGGTCTGTCGCTGAAACGGTGAAGTTTAGATTCGCACCCTCATCGACAATCTTGTTTCCAACGGCTGCTAGAACCGGTGACAGGTTGACCTGATTGATGGTGAATGTGACCACCTCGGAATCAACCGCCAGCGAATCATCGGTGGCATAAAACGTAATATTATAAATTCCGGATTGCGAATAATCGGGAGTCCAGTCAAATGTCTCAGTGCCCGAACCGGTAGTCGTTATTGTGGCACCGGAGGGCAAAGATGATGTGGTTATGCCCGGAATCGATTCGATATCGGTGGCAATGACCGTGAAATTGATATTGACATTTTCATCGGCTGATTTCGGTCCGATAGCAGCCAGTATTGGCAGTTGGTTGCCGCCGTCTATAACGGTAATTGTGACAACTTCCGAATCAACCGCCGAAGAATCATCAGTGGCATAGAAAGTCACGGTATATGGCCCTGATTGCAGGAATGTCGGGGTCCAGTCAAAGGCACCAGTGCCGTTTCCATTATCGACAAAGCCGGCGCCTGCAGGCAGAGTGGAAGTTGACAGCGTCGGAATCACGCCGTCAGGATCAGAGGCGCTTATGCCAAAATTAAGATTTACGTTTTCAGTCGTCGATTGAGCACCGATAGCCGCCAGGGTCGGGGGCAGATTGACCTGATTCACTGTGATGGAAACTACTTCGGAATCAACGGCTGAGGAATCATCGGTCGCATAGAATGTAACTGTATATGGACCGGCCTGAGTAAAATCGGGTGTCCAGTTAAATGTCCCGGTACCGCCGCCGACGCCTGTAAATGTGGCGCCGCTCGGTAATGTTGATGATGTCAGAACAGGTGTCGTACCGTTGGGATCGGTGGCCGAAACGGTGAAGTTCAGATTCACGCCTTCATCAACAGATTTCGAACCGATTATCGCCAGGACCGGAGGCTGGTTAGTGTTGAAAACCTGAATTGTGACAGCTTCCGAATCAACTGCCAGCGAATCATCGGTTGCATAAAACTTGACTATATATACGCCGGACTGAGTAAAGTTGGGTGTCCAGCTGAACACGCCGGTGCCGTCATGATTATCGGTAAAGCCGGCGCCATCCGGCAGACTTGATGTAGTCAGACTCGGAATCGATTCAATATCCGTGGCCGAGACGCCAAAACTCAGATTGACACTTTCAGGTGACGATTTGGAGCCGATAGTCGCCAGAACCGGAAGCTGGTTACCGGCATCCACAATATTTATAGTGACGATTTCCGAATCAACCGCCAGTGAGTCATCAGTCGCATAGAATGTTACAGTGTACGGACCGGATTGCAGGAAAGTCGGAGTCCAGTCGAAAGTGCCGGTGCCGTTGCCATTATCGGCAAATGTCGCACCGGTGGGCAGAGCTGATGTAGTCAGCGTCGGCGTCGATTCTATATCAGTCGCAGAAACGGTAAAATTCAAATTTATATTCTCGGTTGTCGATTGTGTTCCGATCGAAGCCAGCACCGGCAACCGGTTTCCGGCATCAATGACAGTAATCGTCACGACTTCGGAATCGACAGATGAGGAATCATCGGTGGCATAAAATGTCACCGTATAAATTCCCGACTGCAAATAAGTCGGAGTCCAATCAAACGAACCGGTATTATTGCCATTATCAATAAAAGATGCGCCTGCCGGTAACGATGTATGCGTTAACGTCGCAATTGTACCATCAATATCGGTAACACTTACGCCAAAACTCAGATTAACTGCTTCGGCTGTTGACTGCGAACCAATCGTTGCGATAACAGGAGGTTGGTTAACCTGGTTAACGGTAATCGTCACGACCTCGGAATCAACCGCCGAGGAGTCATCAGTGGTATAGAAAGTAACCGTATATGGACCCGCCTGAGTGAAGTCAGGTGTCCAGTCGAAGGTCTCGGTTCCAGATCCGGTACTTGTGAAAGTTGCGCCGGAAGGAAGAGCCGAGGTGGTTATAGTCGGAGTGGTACCGTCAGCATCAGTAGCCGAAACGGTAAAGTTCAAATTCACACCTTCATCAGTGCTCTTCGAGCCAATCGCGGCCAATACCGGTGTAAGGTTCACCTGATTGACAGTGATCGTCACAACTTCGGAATCCACCGCCGAGGAGTCATCGGTAGCATAGAATGTAACTGTATATGGGCTAGCCTGAGTGAAATCAGGCGTCCAGTCGAAAGTCTCGGTGCCGGTTCCGGTCGAGGTGAATGTCGCACCGGTCGGCAGAGCTGAAGTTGTTATTGTCGGAGTGGTACCGTCGGCATCAGTCGCTGAAACGGTAAAGTTCAGATTGACACCTTCATCAGTACTCTTCGAGCCGATCGCCGCCAATACCGGTGTCAGATTGACCTGATTGACAGTGATCGTCACAATTTCGGAGTCCACCGCCGAAGAGTCATCCGTAGCATAGAACGTAACCGTATATGGACCAGCCTGAGTGAAATCAGGTGTCCAGTCGAAAGTCTCGGTGCCGGTCCCGGTCGAGGTGAATGTGGCTCCGGTCGGCAGAGCCGAGGTTGTTATTGTCGGAGTGGTACCGTCGGCATCGGTGGCCGAAACAGTAAAGTTCAGATTGACACCTTCATCAGTGCTCTTCGAGCCAATCGCCGCCAGAACAGGTGTAAGGTTCACCTGGTTGATAGTGATCGTCACGACTTCGGAATCCACCGCCGAGGAGTCATCGGTAGCATAGAATGTAACTGTATATGGACCCGCCTGTGTGAAATCAGGCGTCCAGTCAAAAGTCTCGGTGCCGGTTCCGGTGCTTGTGAATGTCGCTCCGGTCGGCAGAGCCGAAGTTGTTATATTCGGAGTGGTACCGTCAGCATCAGTGGCAGAAACGGTGAAATTCAAATTCACACCTTCATCGGTGCTCTTGGAGCCGATCACCGCCAATACCGGTGTGAAATTGACCTGGTTGACAGTAATTGTCACAACTTCTGAGTCAACTGCCAAGGAGTCATCGGTCGCATAGAATGTAACTGTATATGGACCGGCCTGCGTAAAATCAGGCGTCCAATCAAAAGTCTCGGTGCCGGTTCCGGTACTTGTGAACGTCGCACCGGTCGGCAGAGCCGAAGTTGTTATTGTCGGAGTGGTACCGTCAGCATCAGTGGCCGAAACGGTAAAGTTCAGATTGACACCTTCATCAGTACTCTTCGAGCCGATCGCCGCCAGAACAGGTGTAAGGTTCACCTGGTTGACAGTGATCGTCACGACTTCAGAATCCACCGCCGAGGAGTCATCGGTTGCATAGAATGTAACTGTATATGGACCCGCCTGAGTGAAATCAGGCGTCCAATCAAAAGTCTCGGTGCCGGTTCCGGTGCTTGTGAATGTCGCTCCGGAAGGCAGAGCCGATGTGGTTATTGTCGGAGTGGTACCGTCGGCATCGGTGGCCGAAACAGTAAAGTTCAGATTGACACCTTCATCGGTGCTCTTTGAGCCGATCGCCGCCAGAACAGGTGTGAGGTTCACCTGGTTGATAGTGATCGTCACGACTTCGGAATCCACCGCCGAGG
>JBFMGC010000089.1 GCA_040752815.1 Candidatus Zixiibacteriota bacterium | reverse complement strand
CAACTCAAACAACAAATTGAACAACAACTGAAGGTGATCTTCAAACTGGTCTCGGTAACCTCTAATGTGAGGCAACGTCTCTGACCACCCCCAAACCTTCGGTAACATCTTTCAATGAGGCAACGCGCACCGCAGGCGAGGGGGCCTCGGGCAAAACACTAGGCGTCATTCCCAAGTATACTCTCGGAGTATAGCTGCAAGCTCCGCAAGATCATCAGGAGGCCGACGGTTCAAGATCTCTTCCAAGTCAAGGTAGCGGTGACCCATGATGCCGCGCGGGCTGCTCTTTCGAAACTCCGTGGCCTCAAGGGCGTCAAGTAGATAGAATTTGTTGCCAACAGTGAGATCCCAATTTCGCTTTCGTGCATTCACTGCGGCTCCAAGTATACGCTCTGTCTCCTCTGGGGTAATGCTTTCGGAGTTCTTTACAGTTTTATTGGTGACCATGTCGATGTCACAGACAACGATCTTAGCGATCCGTCCAATAGCAGAAATCTTGCGATCTTTGTAGATACCAATGTACTTCGCCCGCCTTCGACTCCATGTCGCTGAGCAATAATACAAACGGAACTGTATGTTGTCTTCATACGACTGGCCACATGGCGGAACAAAGAGAGTTACCTGATCGCGCGGCAAGAGACTCATTTCGCTACAGAACGCTTCATAGTCCTCAATGAGTGCCAGTACTTCCTCGTATTGGCCATACCGGCCCCTGGCCTTCTCAATGATGTCTTGAAATGTCAACGGCAAGATCTGAGCCGCTCGCGTAGCGGCTAGTTGCCGAATTGACTCAAGCCTCTCCTGGGGCAATTCCCCTTGAGTGGGATTTAGCAAAATCAAGAATTTATGTTGCTCGTTTGCGAATACGGCCAGATGATTCTCGATCTGCTTGAGGTCGAACGTACCCCCCAACTTCGTCTCAATTGCGATCTTGATACTGTCCTGGGCAATGAATCCGTCTACAACGCTTTTGCCAGTCTTAACTTGTTGCCGAAAGTGAAGCCAAGAACCCGATAGCGCCGCTTCCTCGTCGACTTCGGCGCATAATTCCTCCATGAGCTTCTCGAACTTGAGACGGTCAAACTCCCGCAAACGTAGCAGGAGGAGGATTGTATTGTTCGTAACGAAGTTCTCAGCCTGGCTATACCTTGGAAAGTAGTGGATCACGCTCATTGGTACTTCTCCCTAGCTCAGACGCAACTCTGTGCCGCTCGTCATGTGAGGTTTGGCAAGGGCCGTCGGTTGTCGTTCCACACGTCGCTCCCTACCCCTCATACACCACCCTCCCGCCTAAAATCGTTCGGTACACCTTGCCCGTCAGAGTCCAGCCTATAAACGGCGAATTGCGAGATTTGGAGCGGAAATTCTCCGCCTTCACCTTCCACTTTTTGTCAGGATCAATGATCGTAATGTCCGCCGGGGAACCGATTGACAGCCTGCCGCCCGGCAGACCAAAGATACGTGCCGGATCGGCGGTCATCTTGCGGATCGCGTCCGCCCAGCCGAGATACCCTTTGTCAATAAGGTAGGTCTTCACCAGGCCAAGTGTCGTTTCCAGTCCAATCATCCCCGACGGCGCCTGGTCAAACTCACAGTCTTTGTCCTCCGCCGAATGCGGCGCATGATCAGAAGCAATGCAGTCGATCGCGCCGTCGATCAGCCCCTCAATAACCGCATTGCGATCATCTTTGGTGCGAATGGGCGGGTTGACCTTGAGGTTGGTGTTGAACTCTTTGCCGATTTCATCGTCGGTAAGCACAAAATGATGCGGGCAGGCCTCAGCCGTGACCCGAATCCCCTCGCGTTTGGCCGCGCGGACAGCGTCGATAGCACGACGAGTCGTGATATGCTGAACGTGCAGCCGCGAGCCTGTTATTCGACACAGGGCGATATCGCGAAGCACGGCAATTTCCTCGGCGGCGGTCGGACGACCCTTGAGGCCGAGACGCGCCGACTGCGCCGATTCATTCATCACACCGCCCTCGCACAGAAACGCATCCTCCGAGTGCTGCATCACCGGGATATCAAACATGCGGGCGTACTGCAGAGCGCGGCGCATTATCTCCGGGTTCTGCACGTAGTGGCCGTCGTCGGTGATGGCGATCGCGCCCATCTTGACCAGGTCGCCGATCTCCGCGAGTTCCTGACCGTCGATATGCTTGGTGATTGCGCCGGCGACATAAACCCGCGCCGACGCGTTCTGGGCGCGGTCCTGCACGAACTTGACCGCCTCCTGGCTGTCGATACGGGGACGCGTGTTCGGCATGCAGCAGACCGACGTGAACCCTCCGGCGGCGGCCGCCTCGCAGCCTGACTTTATCGTCTCGGCGCCCTCGTTGCCCGGCTCGCGCAGATGGACATGCATATCGATCAGCCCCGGCGTTACCAGTTTGCCAGTGGCGTCGATGATTTGATCAGGATCGAGCGACTTCAGCGTGCGGCGCAGGGCGGCGGTTTCGGCCTCGACACCCGCAATCAGGCCGTCTTTTATGAGTATGCTCGCCTCTTTCTCGAATCCGAGCACCGGGTCGATCACACGTCCACCGGTTATCGCCAGATCGTATTTCTTGCTGCTCATCGGTTAGGCCTCCTCCTTGCGTCCTGACAGCAGGTAAAGCACGGCCATGCGGATCGCCACGCCGTTGGTGACCTGCTCGAGTATGACCGACTGATCGCCATCGGCTACGTCAGTGGAAATCTCCACGCCGCGATTCATCGGGCCAGGGTGCATGATCGTGTAATTTCGGTTGAGCCGTTTGAGCCGGTCTTTATTAATGCCGAACAGGGCGGTGTATTCACGCTGCGACGGGAACAGCCCCGCTTTCTGGCGTTCGAGTTGGATGCGCATGACATTGACCACGTCGGCGCCGTCGAGGGCCTCATCGATATTCGTATAGACATCGCAATCGAACATCTCGACCCCGTAGGGGATGAGAGTCGACGGCCCGCACAGCGCCACCGATACCCCCATCGTCTTGAGGCCCCAGACATTCGAGCGAATCACCCGTGAGTGCATGACATCACCGATCAGGACCACCCGAAGGCCGTCGAGCTTGCCGTACTTGCGGCGGATCGTGAACATATCGAGCAGCGCCTGGGTGGGGTGCTCATGGGTGCCGTCGCCGGCGTTGATGATATTCGCGTCCATGCACTTGGTCAGGTAGTAGGGGACTCCCGATGACGCGTGCCGCACGACTACCATGTCGATTTTCATCGCCTCGATATTCTGCACCGTGTCGCGCAGAGATTCGCCCTTGGATACCGATGATGACGCCTTGGTGAAACTGATCGTATCGGCGGAGAGTCTTTTCTCAGCAAGCTCGAATGAGATTCTGGTGCGGGTGGAGGCCTCGTAGAAGAGGTTCAGGACTGTCAGGCCGCGCAGGGTGGGGAGTTTCTTAATCTCGCGGTCGAGGACCTCGCGAAAAGTCTCGGCGGCATCGAGAATGGCGACAATGTCATCCTTCGGGACTCCCTCGAGACCAAGCAGATGCCTTGACGACAAGCGGCTCATGCCTTGCCTCCTTTACCTGCGGACTTGCGGGCCTTTGACTTCTCTCCGCGCCCCCTGGCAGGAGCGGGCTGTTTCTTGCCGGGGCCTCCGGGCGGCGCCAGAGCGGCCTTGCCTCCGCCAGGGGCAACATATACCTGGTCGACGCCTTCTTTTTCTTTGACTTCGAGCACTACCTGATCGGAGCGCGACGTAGGGATATTCACTCCGACATAGTCCGCCTTGATCGGTAGTTCGCGGTGTCCGCGATCCACCAGCACCGCCAGCTGGATCGTACGCGGGCGACCGAAATCGACAATGTGGTTCAGCGCGGCGCGGATGGTGCGGCCCGTAAAGAGCACGTCGTCAACCAATATGATGTTCTTGTCCTTGACCGGGAAGATGATGTCGGTGCGCTGAATTACGGGCTGATCCAGCTTTTGGTGGACATCGTCGCGGTAGAGCGAGATATCCATCAGCCCAACCGGCACGGCGACTCCCTCGAGCTTCTCGATCAATAGGGCGATCCGTCGCGCCAGGTGAGCGCCGCGCGTGAGAATGCCCACGATGGCGAGCGAGGCGACATCGCCGTTGCGTTCGAGAATCTCGTGGGCGATCCGCGCCAGGGCGCGTTCGATCTTCTTGTCATCCAGAATGAGCTTGTTTTTAGCCGTCAAGACGGCACCTCCGGGAGTTGAAGAGGGGTATTCGAAAGCCTGCAGATGAGGGCATCTGCAGGGCAGGATAACAGCGCGGGGCAGAATTACGCCGTGTCGATCTTGCGGACAGAATAATCAAGTTCTCGCCTTTGGTGACCTCACAGGATCACCTTAAAAGGGCTTAATAAGCCGAGCGGACGTGGCCGCCGGCTGCGGGGAGTATACGCGATCTGATTGTGCTGTCAAGGTGGTGGCAGACATTTTTCTCAGGCATGAGAGTCAAGGCCTGCGCGAACGTCCAGCTACGATAAGAGCGGGAGGTGGGCCGAGAAAACGTCACAGCGAAGCGTAGCATCGCTGCAATCATAGGGCGGCAGTCTTGCCATGTTATGTACGTGCAGGTTGAGATCGCCACGGCTACACCCGCCCTGCGATAGCGGGGCGGGGCGGGCCTCGCGATTACGGATCCGAGGGTCTTAAACACTCCCTAAGGGGCGTGCCACCGGGGCCGATCAAGTCCAATCTGAGTCCTCGCAAATCCCGGTTTTTGTGTATATTGTGTGATATGCTCTACGTTTGGCTCTCACTGTTGCTCATTCTGACCGCCCTGGTCGTCGCCCGTATCCGCATACGGCTGGAAATCGCACCCCGTACGCGATTGCTCGCGGTCAAACTCGGCCGGTCGGGGCCGGAATTTGACATGGTGGGTGGCGGAATAGTCGTACGCCTGTTCGGCCGTCGCGTTTGGCGGATAGCACCGAAACCCGCGAAAGTCCGGAAACACGCGCCTGCCCGTTCGAGCGCCCCACAAGAGCAGAGATCCGCGTCGCTCGCCTATCGCATCCGCCTGCTGCGTCAGGCCCTGCGTGTCGTACCTCGGTGTCTGAGTGCTATCTTTCGTTTTGTGATTGCCGGGATCAAATCAGCGGTGGTGGAGCAAGCAGAGTGTGAAATAAGAGGCGGCTTTGCCAATCCGGCGCTCACCGGGCAGGTGTACGGGTTCTACCAAGCTGCGCTGGCGACTGCCCCCGGCTTCTTCCGGAGAGTGAATTTCAACCCTGATTGGACAGTACCCACAATGAGCGGTACGGTGCGCGTGACGGTCGCCTGGCCGGTTTACCGCCTGGTGTGGGAAACGGCAGTACTGCTGACCCGACTGCCGCTGCGAGA
>JBFMGC010000088.1 GCA_040752815.1 Candidatus Zixiibacteriota bacterium | reverse complement strand
AAGGTACTCATGGCGCTCTCCCATCCTTGCGCATACGGGCTCCGGATATCACCTTGGCCCCAGCGACTGTTCGGGTTCTTGCCACTTCCGGCAGCGGCGGATCGCGCTACGAACGGGCTCTTTCCGGTCCCAGGGCAGGTCGATCTCGCCGCTACCTCGAAGTCGCCGACTGCCGCCCGCGACCTCAATCTATCTCTTGCACTCTTACTTGATGCCATATATCTACCCAAAAGACAAGATACAAGGGCAGAATTCCTGGGTCGCCAGCGATAGCGTAGCGACCAGCGATCCTGCCCTACGAGAACTCACCGACGGCAGGGGCAGAGCCCTGCCGATCATTATTGTTCCTTCTTGGCGGCTATCCCATACCGCGCCATCTTGTCCTTGAGGCCCTTGCGCGTAAGGCCGAGCAGCTTCGAGGTCTTCAGGATGTTCCCGTCGGTTTGATTGAGTGTTGACACCAGCAAGTCCCGCTCTACCCGTTCGACTACTTCGCGCAGCTTGCCGTGATACCCGCTCGTGTCGACTTCGGCGGCGGTTGAGCCAAGCAGCTCCGGTGAGAGATCACAAATGTCTATCGGGTTTTCAGGTTCAGACACCACGGCGGCTCGCTCCAGTTCGTGCTCAAGCTGGCGCACGTTGCCCGGCCAGGAGTAACGCGCGAGTACGTCGAGCGCAGCCGGTGTGATCGTCAGTGTCTCGCGGCTTAGTTTAATCGCTATCTGCTTTAGAAAGTGGTAGACCAAGAGAGGAACATCGCCACGCCGGTCTTTCAGAAGTGGGATATCGATAGTGAACGTATTTAGTCGATAAAACAGGTCGCGGCGAAACGATCCATCTTCGATAGCATCCTGCAGTTTGCGGTTGGTGGCCGAGAGGATGCGCACGTTCACATATTCCGTAGCCGATGCGCCAATTGGTCTTATCTCGCCGTTCTCCAGTACACGGAGTATGGCCACCTGGGTGGATAGCGGCGCCTCGCCGATCTCGTCGAGAAATATCGTGCCGCCGTCGGCCTCTTTGAACAGTCCAATCTTGTTGCGATCAGCGCCGGTGAATGAACCCTTTACATGTCCAAACAACTCTGATTCCAGCAGAGACTCAGTCTTCACGCCGCAGTTTTTTACCACAAACGGCTTCTGTTTACGGGCGCTATTATAATGGATGGCGCGAGCCAGCAGCTCCTTGCCGGTGCCAGTGGGACCGGTAATCAGGACCGGCGAATCGTTGCCGCTCACTTTCGAGGCCATCGTCAGCACCTGCCTCATCGGCTCGGACTTGCCGACTATATTCTCGAACGCAAACGTGGCGTTGACCTCCCGCTGCAGCCGATCATTCTCGTTGCGAAGCTTCTTGTGCGAGATTTCGAGCAATTCGTTCTTGCGGGCCAGTTCTTCGAGCAGCAGCGCATTGGAGAGAATCTGCGCCGATTGCGAGGCTACAATCGACACGAACCGCGATTGATCATCGTCAAACGGCCCCTTGTCGCGACTTCGCACCAGGCTGAGCAGACCGACAGTCTCCGCCCGCGCCAGTAGCGGGCAGCAAAGTAGTGATTGAAAGCGGCCGTTCTCGGACGATAGCCCGGCCAGGCGGTCGTCGTGATCGAGATCATCCACTTTCAGCGTCCGTTTGTTCCTCAGCACCCAGCCGGAAACCAGGTTGTTCACTTTCCACGGGAGGTTGTCGTCGCTTGGCTGGGCCTTGCGCACCACGGTGAGAAGATCATCGGCGCTGGCCGGGGTAACCAGGTTGATGACGCCCTGATCTGCATCCGTGAGCTTGACCAGTTCATCAATGATAATCGACATGATGTGATTGGTCTCCCGGACACGAGAAATCTTCTCGATTATCCGGTTGATCGAGCCGAGTTCGGCGAGCGTCGCCTCGAGCTGGGCTATGTTCCGGTTCTCATCCATAGGCAGATTCATCTCTGGCTTGACTCGCCAGCCACTTGAGTATATCATGTGGCAGCGGACAGTCAACTCCAATCATCGACAGTATCTCTCCTCTAGTGTGGGCGTGGCAACCAGGGCCGCACAGGCCTTGATGGGTGTGGTGTTAGTTCAGTGCGCCGGTAGTGGCTACTCATCGTGTTGGCTGACTACCACCTAACCATCGCCACCGTTGCAACCGACAAGTCCGCTCAGATCATTACTTCTTGTCCGACAACGCATTAGGCTCAGAACGGGAATTCGCGCCGGGTTGGCACACGGATTGACCACGCTCGGCCTAAAGGAAATAACGATGCTACTGCATTGCGCGGACACAAAACCCAAATCACCTAACACAAAGGAGAGAGACGCTATGAAACATCTAAGCGTTGTGATCACACTGTTGCTGCTCGCCGGTATCGGTCTGGTGAGTTGCGACAAGTCAGTCGAGCCGATCATGGAGCCGTCGCCGGCCGACGGTATCACCCCTGACATGGCCAGCCTCCGGGCCGCGCCGTGGCCGAGAGCTTCCGCGGCGGCACCGGGCCCGCTGGTAACGGTAAGTGTGGGCGAGAACGAGCTCGAATTCTGGCCTTACACGGCGTCGGACTTTTCCGGCACGCCGAAAGATCCGATCAACCTGATCTTCTTCGGGCAGGCCTCACCGCTCGATATCCGTGCGGCGCTGCTTGCACTCAACGGAGACCGCTCGGCACTTGGCCTGCCGCCGGTGCCGCCGTTTAACGCCGTGTGGGAAGACGATATCGAGGGGGACATTCAGGCGAGCTACGGTTCCCCATGTGGATGGACGCCGGGGGCGATTCAGTTGGTCTGTGGCGACTACTACAGTATCAGATTCCACCTCCGTTTGTTCAAAGTCGGCGACTGGACATTGGGCGGAGTGCACTTTGAGGTCCTCATTCCGGGCACCACCACGCACCAGGTGCTGAGCTGGGAACTCGCCGAACAGTTTGTTATCGGCGACATCATCCGTAGCGGCTTGCTCAATGGAGTCGTCCCGATGATTCCTGCCGGGCAGATCAACGAAGCTCCTTTTGGGGCTATCCCGGCGATAATCTACAACGGCCTGCCGGTCGAACTTCGCGGCCTGATCGGCGGCCCGCTGGGTGACGTAGCCGGGGACGTGCCGATTGCCAATGACGGCAACGCATTCGTGCTCAATCTGGCGTCGCACGCAGAAGCTCCCGCCCATGTCAAGGACCACCAGTTCGTGGTGCAGTTCGATCAGGTTGTCCCCAAGCCGTTCTGCTCCTCGGGACCGTATGACTATGTTTATGTCTATGGTCCAATCACTCTTCGTGAAACGATCGCGTTCACAGCCTGGGGCACCTATGAGGCGACATTCTATGCCGAGGGAGAGCTCTCGGTTACTCCGGTCAATCCGATGACCGGTGAACCGATCGGCGAGCCGTACACCGCCCAGGTCCGTGAGACCCATCATGCGGTATACTCCAACGGTGTGGAGTCGGGCATCAGCCTTCGCTATCAGGGCTTGTTCCCGTCGACCGCTCCCGGTGCCGGATGGTTTTTCGAACGGTTCCGGATAAGTTCCCGCGGCGGCAACGGGTATCAGATAATCGTGCGCTGCCAGCCGACTGAATCAGTAAGCGACGAAGTTGTGGCCGCCGCAAGCGAGATTGATCTCGAAAGTGGCGTAGCCGCGAAGGCGCTCATCGATATCAAGTGACCTGATCAGCAGGCAGATAACGTCGAACACGAGCCTTGGAGGAACCCCAGGGCTCGTGTTTTCACTGAAGTGACAATTCCATTGTGAGGCGTGGGGAAATCGATATATTGGATTTGCATTGTGACCACGGTGAGTCCGCACTCGGGCAACAAGAACGAGCGGGCATGGAACCGTCGAGAGCCAGGAACGCCGTCGCCGATGACTCGGCGTCAAGGAGGAGATTGTGAAACTGGATACCCCGGACAAGATTCTGGACTTTGCCATTCAAAAAGAGGAAGAGGCCGCTCAGTTCTATCGCGACCTGGCCGGTAAAATGGCGCGGCCGTCGATGAAAGATGTTTTTGTTGGCTTTGCCCAGGAGGAGATGGGCCACAAGGCGAAGCTGCTGGCGGTCAAAGAGGGTCACAAGCTGGTGCTTTCGGCCAGAAAGATCACCGACCTCAAGATCGCCGATTATCTGGTCGATCCCGAGCCGAACCGGGGCGTGGTCACTTATCAGGACGCCCTGATCATCGCCATGAAAGCCGAAAAGGCGGCTTACGCACTTTACAACAGTCTCGCCGGCGCCACTGACAGCGACGACCTGAGGCAACTGTTTCTGATGCTCGCGCAGGAGGAGGCCAGGCACAAGCTTCGCTTCGAGGTTGAGTACGACGAGGTAGTGCTCGCCGAGAACTAATCTGATGCGCTGATCAGCCAAAGAATAAGCGTCCGCGGTCTGAGCCTGCGGACGCTTGTAGTTTGGAACGGTTGTGGGGTCAGATTATGGTCGCCAGCTTGAGCAGCTTGGAGCTCATTTTTAGCCCCACGAAACCGAGGGTCATCTGGTTGACCTCAAACTTGATCTTGGCCTTTCCGTCAACATCTTCACTATAGAAATTCACCATAACGCCATGCCGCGCGAAATAATAAGCGTCGCTGATCGTGAGCACCGGCGCATTCTGGACCTTCTTGAGGATCTTGGCGAGCTCGGTTTTGTCTTCGGTGGTGAGGAATAGAATCTGAAACACGGAAAGATCGGCGTCCGAGGTCACGACGGTAACTGTCATCTTGCCGCCTTCTCTTGCGGCGGCCAGCTCCTTCAGCTTCGGCGTGAGAGGGGATTCTCCGATAACGCCGATGGCGATTTCGCCGTTGGCGTTGGTGCCGGCGCCCTCCGGCCAGGTGACGTAGTCCACGACTTTTACGATAAAATCGGCCTTGTAGTCGATTTCATCGGGAGTCATGTTCTTTGCCGCCACCAACATTGCTGTCGGCGCCAGCAGCGTCGCCAAAACGACTGCATTCCGCATTAGCCTAGTGCCTCTCAAACGAACTCACCGACAAAGAAATATAACGCCATCTCTCAAACCACGCCACCAAAAGCGCAGTTCCGACCCCGTGCCGCCCGGAGAGCGGTCTGCGCAGACTTTGGCCCGTCTTCTCTGATATCGACCGGGTTGCCTGAAATCATGAGGGAGCAAGCCGGGGGGTGCTGCTTTTCGATCGAATCGAGCTATCCTTGGGGCTTCGGACCAGCGGGGCTCGTGCGCGCAGACCCCGATCCGCCCGGCAATAGACGTGCGCGGCAGCCCCCGGTCTGCCCGGCCATTACGTACTGGCTCGCAGACATCGCAAGCGCGAGTTTTCTCTTGCATCGCACGGTACCGTAGACTATGGTATTTGTAAGACCCGGTATCCCGCAGCTCTGCTGTGGGTGGGCTGAACTGGAAGACCGCAGGGCGGGTTTGCTTCATACCCGCCATAGGTGACTGGTGGCCCACAGCTTGCTGTGGGTGGGCAGAACTGAAAGCACGGGAGGTGTGTA
>JBFMGC010000087.1 GCA_040752815.1 Candidatus Zixiibacteriota bacterium | reverse complement strand
TCCTGAGCGATTCGCCGACGCGAATCGCTCAGGAACCCGACCTACTTCTACTGCCGGGTCAATCGCGATGGAAGGATCATCGATGTCGGGACCGCAAGGGTCCCGACCTACAGGCGCCAGTGCCTACTTCCGCCGGCACTTCAGACGGATCGGCGTCCCCTCGAAACCGAATTCCGCCCGCAATTGATTGGCGAGATAATTGAGGTAACTTTTGTCAATAAGCATCGGCTGGTTCGAAAAGAGCACGAAGGTTGGCGGGGCAACCTCGGTCTGCGTGACATAGTTGAGCTGGATATGCTTGCCCTGCTTAGCGGGCGGCTTGCGACGGCCGAAAGCACGTCTGAGTAAGTCGTTGAGCTGGGCGGTGGGAACGCGCTTATTGTGCTCCGCGTGAACCCGCTTGACGAGTTCCAGTACCTTGGCAAGCCGCTGACCGGTCAATGCGGAAACGTAAATAATCGGAACAAACGAGAACCTCGCCAGCCCCTTTTTGATCGCGGCCGTAAACTGGTCGGCCGTATGGGCGTCTTTCTCGATCAGGTCCCATTTGTTTACCGCCAGCACCGCCGGCCGACGAGATTCCAGTACATACGCGAGAACGCGCTGATCCTGCGACGTAAACCCCTGCGCAGCGTCGACTAGTACAACAGCCACATGGCAATCCTCAATTGCCCGCTCGGCGCGCAGGTTGGTGTAGAACTCGATATTCTCATGAACTTTATATTTGCGTCGCAAACCGGCCGTATCAATAAGCACGTACGCCTGGCCGTCGATTTCAAACGGCGTGTCGACCGCATCACGAGTCGTGCCCGCCTCCGGAGAAACAATCAGCCGTTCTTCGCCAAGCAGTTTATTGATGAACGATGATTTGCCCACGTTGGGCCTTCCCACCAGGGCTACTCGAATGGCATCCGATGGCACTTCATCAGTCTTGGAGATGGGCAGCTTCGAAACAACCTCGTCGAGTAGCTCGCCTATTCCCAGGCCCACTGTGGCCGATACTGGCCAGGCGTCCCCCAATCCGAGCCGGCTCAGGGCGAATACTTCATTGGCGAGCTGCTCATCATCGGCCTTATTGGCTACGAGCACGCAAGGTCTGTCCGACTGATGCATGATTCGCGCCAGGCGTTCGTCCGTCTGGTCCACCCCCACCTGGACATCGACCACGAGCAAGATGAGATCGGCTTCATGGATGGCGAATTCGGATTGATCGAGAATGACCCGCTCCAAGGCGTCGCGCGTATTGGGCACCATGCCACCAGTGTCAACGAGATGAAACACGCGTCCGCCCCAGTCGCACACGGCGTAATTACGGTCGCGTGTGACGCCCGGAATCGGATCGACCACCGCCAGCTTCTTTTTCAGAAAGCGGTTGAAAAGCGACGATTTCCCCACATTCGGCCGCCCCACGATAGCCACTATGGGGAGGCTCATACGAACACTTCGCAAAGCGTCTCGGCCAGATCGTACCCGCCGACAACTACTTCCCTGCCCAGCATCCGGCTGAACTGCTCGAGTGAGAGATTATCCAGAAAGAGACCGTCGCGATTGAGGCAATTCGGAGGCAGGACGACTGCGTCATAATCAGCCTTTTGCGAGCGCGCTGCTCTCAGCATGTCCTGACCAGTCAAGAGACCCGAGACTGTTACTGTCTCACCCCAGAAGTGATTGGTCACATTGTGCAATGTTACCTTGAGATCCAATGGTCCCAGCAGGGTCGGCAAGAGATGGCGCTCCCAGAACGGATAAGCGGAGTAGCCGGTAAGGAATAGAGCCCGTCGTTGGCTATTCAGCGATGTCAACCGACCGCGGCGGCGGTTGAAACGGGTGATAAACTCCCGCACCATGCCCACACCGTTTTCAAACTGTGGCATGTCCTCGTAGGCCGTTATTGACGGGAATTCCCGCTCGGCCAGGACATAAAACTCGTCGGCCGGCCACACAAAACGGCTGCCCAGCTCCAGCAAGTACCGCTCTTGATACTGCTCTACCCGATCGATGATTTGCGCTGCCTCGTCATGAGTGTATGTGCGAAGATCCGGCAATTTTTCGCGGTAGCGGGTCAGTCCGACCGGCACGGTGGCCAGACTCGCGACACCGGGCGCCTTTTCGGCCAGCTGCTCGATCGTTTGATCAAGGCTGGCGCCATCATTGATGCCGGGACACAAGACAACCTGCGTGTGCACCGTGATGTTATTCTCTATCAGATACTGAATGCGCGGCAGGATCGGCTCCAGCCTCTCGTTTCGCAGCATGCAGCGGCGCAGGGTATCATCGGTAGTGTGCACCGAAATATACAACGGCGACAGCCGCTGTGCGACAATCCGCTCCAGGTCGGCGTCGCTCATGTTTGACATGGTCACGAAATTGCCGTGCGTGAACGAAAGGCGATAGTCCTCATCCTTCACATACAGCGCTCGACGCATCCCCTTGGGCTGCTGGCGCACGAAGCAGAAAATACAATCGCACTTGCAGATCCTGACCGGGGTTTCCTCGAACGTAATGCCGAGATCATCGCTGTGGTTCAGTTCAAAGCGGAAAACCGAGAACTCGCCTTTCAGGTCGGCAAACCGAAGCTCGACAGCTTCATCGGTGGTCTTGAACCGGAAATCGATCGGGTCTTCGATCTTGTCGCCGTTGACCGAGACAAGGGTATAGCCGGGGCGAACATGCCCAAACAGTGGCGACTGGGGTTCTACTACGGCGACTACCATATAAGCACAGTTCCTAGTGGGCACAAAAAAAGCGGGCGATGGGAGTCGAACCCACGACGTCCAGCTTGGGAAGCTGACATTCTACCGCTGAATTACACCCGCTTTGCTAACCCTCAAATCTACGCCGCGCCGGCGTCAATGTCAAGCCGCCGGTTGTTCGCGCCGGCCGGAGATTTTCACGACAAAAATCGAGACCTCGTAAAGGCAATACATAGGGACCGCCAGCAGCAATTGCGTGAAGATGTCGGGTGTCGGCGTCACAACCGCCGCTATGGCGAGGATTATCACAATGGCGTAGCGCCGCCCTTTGGCCAGGGTGCGCGACGTTATAAGCCCGAAACGTCCCAGGGAATAGGCCAAAACCGGCAACTGGAACGACAAACCGAACGCCAGCATCAGAAAGCCGAGGAAGCTGATATACGAGTCCACAGTGATATAGTTAGTGATCAGCTCGTCTGCAAACCCAAGCAGGAACTTGAGGGCCATCGGCAAGGCCAGGTAGTAACAGAAAGCTGCGCCCACAATGAAGAGCACAGTGGAGATGATCACCAGCGGCAGAATCGTCACCTTCTCGCGGCGATACAGCCCCGGCGCGACAAACGACCACAACTGATAGAAGACGATCGGCAGCGACGCGACCAGCCCGGCGATCAGCGAGACCTTCATATAAGCGTAGAAACTGCCCGCCACCTGCATATTGTTCAGCGGGACGCCATTCAGCGGTTTCATGATATAGGCCATGATCTCGTCGGAGAAATAGAACGCGAGAATAGCGCACCCGATTACGGCCATAGCCGCCCGGAGCAGCCGCTTTCTTAGCTCCTCGAGATGTTCGAGAAACGGCATCGACGCTTTCTCAAGCGGCTCCGGCTGGTCTTTGGGGACGGCCATGGGATAGAAGATAGGCTGGCGGGTGGACGAAAGCAAGATGTCGAGTGCTGTTGGCGGCAGACCCCGTAGGTCGGGTTCCGAACATGGACAATTTGAGTGAGAAACCCGACAGGGCTACTGGTTCTACCCCCGGGACGGCCGCAAGGCCGTCATACTCTGCTTCAGGCGGAGTATCCAGTCAAGATCGCTGGGGCGGTCATGCCGACGTTTAAGGAGTCTTGTTTCGATAGTCACCTAAACACAGCCAACCCCTCATTGTCCACGCTGTCTGGATTCCTGCCTCCGCAGGAATGACGAAGCTTGCGCCTCGTCTGTATACGCACCCCGCCTTGGTGCCCCAGCCCACCCTACTTCTCCAGCAAGCGCTTCATCTCTTCGAGAAACTCGGCGGTGTCGGCGAACTTGCGATAGACCGAGGCGAACCGAACATAGGCAATCTCGTCAACTAACTTCAATCGCGCCATTACCAGTTCGCCGATATCCTTCGATGGAATCTCGCTCTTTCCGGTCGCGTGCAGTTCCCCCTCGATCTCGGCCACCATGTTGTCGATTTCAAACGACGTCACCGGCCGTTTGTTGCAAGCCAGCTTGATACCGTGAAGGAGCTTGTTGCGGTCGAACGGTTCGCGACGGTCGTCGGTCTTGAGCACGGTTATTGAGCCGGTCTCGATATACTCAAACGTGGTATATCGCTTCCCACATTGGAGACATTCGCGGCGGCGACGGATGGCGCGGCCGTCCTGATGCGGCCGGCTATCGACCACCTTATCCTCTTCATGTCCGCACTCAGGGCATTTCATGGCGGCACCTAATGGTCAAACCTACCGCACGTGGGGGTTCTTCTTCCGCTTGAACAGGTAGATGATCGCGCTCAGGATGGCCACGATCGCCGCGATTTTCCCCCACCCTTTGCCCGTCACGCCAAGAAACTTGCGCCCTTCATTGGTGCCGTCGCTCATGAACTCCTACCCCTCCGTCTCCTTGCGCACCCAGGCGAGATATTCAGGGAGACCGTCGGAAAGTGGGAACGAGATAATCTCCGGCAGATCGTACGGGTGCGACTCCTGTGTGTATTCCATGAGGGCGCGGAATTTCTCCTCGGTTGTTTTGCAGATCAAAAGCGCCTCCTCGTCGTGCTGGACTGCGTCTTCCCACCAGAAATACGACTCGATTTTCGGCACGATGTTGATACAGGCCGCCAGCCGCTGCTCGACCAGCTCCCGCGCCAGTCGACTGACCTCGTCGCGCGGCACGGTTATAAACACCACGCGGATAGATTCCGCCTCGACTTCTTTCATCACCTGCTCACTTTCCGACCGAGCCGTTTCTCCACCGACTCGATCTTGCCTGTGATACGCTTCTTCGCTCCTACGCGGTCATCGATAGTGATACTGATATACAAGCGAGGAGATTCACGCCGCAGCGTCAGCCGCGCCTTGTTTATGATCTTCATGACTGGTTCCCACTCACCCTCGATAGTCGTTGACATCGGGCCTAATCTGTACGACAGGCCGGAGCGGTCGATAATATCGATCACTTTCGCAACCGCTGCGGATGACGATGCGGTGCGGCCCGATTTCGTCGTAGGGAACATGGTCAACTGGAACAACATACTCATACCTCGTAGGTCGAAACCCCCGTGGTTTCGACACTCACTGATACCAATCCACTCGTAGGGCAGGACCCCTGCGGTCCTGCTACACATGGCAGGAGTACAGGACTCCTGCCCTACGATACTTGCTCACACTTGTCAAAACCACGTCTCGCGCCTGCGCGCTCGCCTCAGGGGTTTTGACCTACATTCTCCATCTTCCACACTCGTAGGGCAGGACCCCTGCGGTCCTG
>JBFMGC010000086.1 GCA_040752815.1 Candidatus Zixiibacteriota bacterium | reverse complement strand
GTGTAGTGGTAGCCGGCTGATTTCGATGAGAGCGCGACAAACCCGAGCATGTGCTGAGCGTCTTTCAACGGCAGAATGACACGCGCTTCCAGCTCGTTGAGTATCTCGGCCAGCCGGGAGTTGTCTTGGTAGGCCGCCAGCGATGTGAAGCGGGTCGGTGTGTCCAGCAGGTTGATGCCGCGCAGCATCAGGTCCTGGCGGTCCAGCACCGTGCGGCGAGGGTAATCGTCGCTTTTCAGAATCGCGTACTCGCCGATGCTGTCGTCAAACAGGATGAAATAGACGCGGTCTACCAGCAGGGAGGTCTTGAGAATCTCCTCGATCGAGCGCCGCAGGGCCAACGGTTCGAAGTTGGAGATCACCTGGCGCGAGAACCGCTCCATGATGTTGCGGTAGTCGGTGCGGGTGCGCATGAACATGGAACGGATGACGTTATCAATCCAGGCGCTGATGGGTTGGAACAAGAGCAGCATCAAAACGATGAACAGATAGCTGACCACCTCGGCCTGGGCGCCCAAAATCGGCACCAGCAGGTCCTTGGCGTGCATGCCAAGAAGCACGTATAAGCCGACCAGTACCGATGCTATGAGGGTGTTTATCAGCGATTGACGGAAGAACAACTGGACATTCAGAAAACGATGCCGAATGATGGCGTTGGTGAGAAGCCCGCCGCCGAGCACGATAGCGATCATGAGGAGATAAGGCGCAGCGGTGCCGAACCAGGTGCCCTTCCCCAGGCTCCAACTGAGAAACGACAGCGTGAAAAGGCCCAGTCCCAGGCGCATGCTCCAGACCACCAGGCGAGTCTGCTCCTGCAGGCGGGGGTTGGTAAGGTAGCGCCGCCCTGTTTCGAAGAAATATATCGCCGCCAGGACGTACACCAGGTTTATCAATCCGAATATGGATTGCTCATGGACCCGTACATACGCGACCAGCAGCATCAATTGCTGGAAGACCCAGGCGACCGGCTTCAGGATCATGCCGGTCAGGTTTGTGGCCGCAGAACTTTCCACGAGAGTATTGAGTAAACCGACCAGCCGCTGATACGTGAGGGCCAGCGACAGGTGAATCAACTGCGGTACGATTACCAGGTAGCGCAGTCGGTGATGGCGGACACGGTGCATCCGGTCGACCGGGAAGAGCCACGAGAAGACCAGCAGCGCGGGGAAAAAGAACTCCCAGACATGGTACAGGTTGTAAAGTGTGTAACTGCGAAAGACGGCGGGATCGGCCGAGGTGATTTGGACCACGTAGCCTATGGCCAACGCCAGCGGTCCCACGCCGGCGAAGAACAACATCGCTCCGGCCGCCCGGTTGGCATGCGACGCGAAGTTGTCGCGCGTGACCGTGATCGCCATGAATACCAGGAAACCACCGATCAGGAAGAAGATAAGAGAGTGCACCAGCTCAAGCTGCATAGTGCCAACGCCGCAAAAGTGAGGCTCCTCAGATCGCTTTCGTTATGGCCACGGTCGTGCCGGATCCCGTAGCCTCGACTTCAACTTTGTCCATCAACGAATGGACGATAAACAGCCCGCGGCCAACTTCCTGAAGCAGGTTTTCATCGGCCAGCGGGTCGGGGACATGAGTCGGGTCAAAACCCCCACCCTCGTCGCTCACCCGCACTGTGACGACGTTCCCGGCGCGAGTTATCCTCACCGTGACCATCTTGGTCAAAGTGGCCTTGTTGCCGTGGACAATGGCGTTATTAACCAGTTCCGAAACGGAAATGGCGATGTCAGCGACCACTGACTCCTGAACACCAAAGCCCCGGAGCGTTCCTTCGAGAAATATGTCCACGTCGGGCAGGAATTCCGGGCTTGACGGGACTTTGATCGTGTCCCCTTGAATAATCGGTTTCGCCATGCTGCAATAACTCCAAAAAAAACAGGCAGACATGGCTGCGTCTACCTGTGGGTGAGAATTCTATTTTCAATCGCGCGGCATTACTATTTGAAGCTCTTTATGGCTTCATCCACGCTGTCGTGTGCGTCGAACACCGACACGAGCTTGGTGATAGTCAGGAGGGACTGAATCTTATCGGTCACGTTGGCCAGTTTCAGTTCGCCCTGGTGGTTTCTCAGAGTAGTGTAGCTGGAGATGAGGATACCCAGGCCGGTGGAGTTCATCCACTCGACTCCGGCCAGGTCGATCACCACCCTCTTCTTGTCGTTTTCAATCAGTTCGTAGAGCTTGTCATGTAACAGGCTGGCATCTGGGCCGCCCATGATCTTGCCCCTGGGTTCGAGAATTACTACGTTGTTGACTTCCCGATCGGTCAGTTTCATAAGCGTAAGCCTCCGGCTCTGAGGTTAGTTACGCGGTTTTAATCCATCTTGTTTCCCGCTGTGGTCGGTCCGGCGGAACCGGCCGTTTCGGCTAAGTCCTTAATCAGCCGTAAATTGGCGGTCAAGTCAAGGCCTTTTTGGCTGAGCGGAGTACGCACGGGAGAAGATTACCGACCGGAAACCATTTGCGAAAGGAGGCTGTTCACGTTATGCTAACCGGCTGTACCGCGGATTTCATTACCAACATGCTTTTGACAGCGACGAAACCACACATCTGGCTCATATCCGTGACAGTACTGGTCTTCGGCTTGCCGGCTGAATCGGCCCTGAGCCGAACTCCGCCGATAGCTGAGAAGCTGTACCCCGAAGACAACGCCACCGCATTCGTGCGCCCGGCCTACTGTACGGTCGAACACAATATCGGGTCGCTGGTGCTGGGAATCAACAACCATGGTTCTTTCGGCACCGGGATGTCGGTTGCTTTTGCCCGGGATTGCTTCACCCACGAGCAGGTGCAATCGTGCGAGTACCCCAAGGAGAGCCGTACCAGGTATCTCTTTTCGGGCGAACTCTGGGTTGGGGCGATTGTCGACGGCGACACCCTTGTATCCACCGGCGGGACCGGCAATCAGGAGTTTCACCCCGATGCCGCGCCCCAGGGCCTACCGAGGCACCGGTCTACCATTGACCCGTCGGAGCCGGAGTTTGAGGGTGCGATATCGGAGCAGGACTATGTTGTCGTGTTTTCCGATACCTGCCGGCGCTGTGCCAACATGGGAAATGATGATCGCGATAATCGTGCCCACCGCCCGCTGAACATCAAGGTAACCCAGACCTCAATGGCCTGGTCGTATGGGTATGCCGATGACTTCGTGCTGTTCGATTATGAGCTTACTAATATCGGAAAACGGCGGTTGAATCGACTTTATATCGGCGTCTATGTCGATGCCGACATTCTCAGCCTGCAGCAAGAAACCACCGGCCGTGGTTTCGAGGACGATTTGTGCGGCTTTCGCGAGAAACAGCCTGCGTTGTATCTGCGGCCGCCCTGTCCGCCCGATTCGGATGTGGTCAACGTCGCCTGGACAGCCGACAACGACGGCGGCTTGACCGGCACCGTGCGCTTCCCTCCGACAGAGCATATTACCGCTACACGCATCGTGCGTACGCCGCGCGATTCGATGGACGTGTCGTTCAACTGGTGGGCCTGGTCCGGGGGGCGCTCTCCCACGTATTTCGGTCCGCAGACCAGGGCCACCGAGCGCCAGATGTACGGCGACGGTTACCCGATCGGTGACCGCGACTACTACCATCTTCTGAGCAACCGGGAATTCGATTACGATCAATTCCAACTGGCCGCGATCGGCGAGTTTGACTCGGTTTGGTCGGCTCCACCGGCCACCTACGCGGCCTCATGGGCGCGGGGAATGGACACGCGCTACCTGCTTTCGTTCGGGCCGTTTGTTCTCGACCCGGGCAACTCTCTGCCGTTCACGCTGGCGTATGTCGGCGGGACGAAGTTCCATGTCAATCCCGCCAACTACTTCAATTTGCCCAACAACCCGGATGTCTGGTACGACGGCGTCAATTTCGAAGACCTCGGCAACAACGCCACCTGGGCCGAATGGGTATACGATAATCCGGGTGTCGATACGGACAGCGACGGCTACGCCGGCGAGTACACCGCCTGCAACCTTGGTGGAGACTCCGTTTGGGACTGCGACACACTGGTGGACTCGTCGGCCAATCCGGACACCAATTATGTCGTCTGCCAGTGGATTTACGAGCGCGCCGACACGGTGTGGCGTCGCGGCGACGGCGTTCCCGACTTCCGAGGGGCGATGCCGCCGCCGGCGCCGGTGGTACGCGTGTTTCCTGAGAACGCCAGGATTCGGGTGGTGTGGAACGGTGCACGCTCGGAGAACACGCCCGACGTGTTCTCGCGCGAGGTGGACTTCGAAGGGTACCGCGTGTACCTCGCTCGTGACGAGCGGCCGTCGAGTTTCTCCGTGGTTGCGTCATACGATCGCGAGAACTGGAACCGGTACGTGTGGGACTATGCGCGCAGAGAGTTTGTTCTTGTGGTGAGGCCGTTCAGCCTCGAGGAACTCCGCTGCATGTACGCCGATAGCTGCAGCGATACGACCTGGCATCCCGATATGTACCCACGCACCCACCCGCTGGTGCTGCCGGGCGGCGAAGGCGAACCTGAGCAGGTTTTCTTCTTCGAGCCGCAGGACTTCAACCGGTCGGTGCTCGCTAACGACCCGGTGAATGCCAACACACCGATCCGAAAGGTCTATCCGAACGCTCCCAAGCCTCCCACGATCAATGTAGACTCGCTTAAGGTGTGGTATCCCGGCGGTGAAGATACCCTCTATCTCACTGACGACGACTTCGTTAAGTACTACGAATACGAGGTCACCATTGACGGTTTGTTGCCCACGGTCGCTTATTGGGTAAACGTCACGGCGTTCGATTATGGCTCTCCAGTCACCGGTCTGGGCGCTCTGGAAACCAGCCCGGCTACGAACCCGAGAATGACCATGGCGATGGATCGTCCCGATCCCGATGCCGAAGACCCAGCCCAGGTATTCGTATATCCGAATCCGTATTTGGGTGATGTCGATTACCGGGCGCTCGGTTTCGAGGGTCGCGGCGTGATGGACAAGTCGGTTGATCGTACCCGCCGAATTGTCTTTGCCAATCTGCCGCCGCGGTGTACGATCAGCGTATTCTCCATTGATGGCGACCTCGTGCGCGAGATCAGCCATGATGTTAATCCGTCTGACCCGATGTCACATCTGGACTACTGGGACCTGATCACTCGCAATTCGCAGCAGCCCGTGTCTGGCGTGTATTATTGGACGGTCGAGGATGACGCCGGCCGGGTCCAAATCGGCAAGCTGGTGATAATTCTCTGACGAAAGTTGTCGACTTAGGTCGACTCCAGCCCGTTTCGGGCAGATTCGACACTCTCGTTTGTGGCTGGAGGGAGATGTCCAAACCGCCCCCCCCGAAGCGCGTGTCTGGTCTCGATCTACAAGAACCCTGCGATACATGGGGACCAGAAACAATCCGGGCAGACCGGGAGAGGCTGTCCCATAGGTTGATTTGGGACGGCCTCGTGTGCTACGAGTGTGTTGTCCTGACACCAAAGCACCCGGGATCTCGCCAAATCGTCTCCAAGAACGTCTGGATGAGCCTTGTCAACCCC
>JBFMGC010000085.1 GCA_040752815.1 Candidatus Zixiibacteriota bacterium | reverse complement strand
ACTAAACCGGGGCAGTTCCCCGGAGCGGAAAAATACTATTCACGGGCACTGAGCCTGCCGATGTATCCCGAGCTGACCCACGACGATTGCGAGCGCATTGTCAAGGAACTGGCGGCGGTGCTCGGCGAAAGCGGGCGGGCCGTCTGAGCGCCTATGTCGGCACCCTGTCTCCACAGCGGAAATGAGATCAGATGAGAGTAGTGGTCAGGGTTGATTCGTCGTACCAGATCGGCAGCGGGCACCTGATGAGATGCCTTACCCTGGCGGAGCTGCTGAGGGCAAGGGGTGCAACCGTTGTCTTTGTGTGCCGTGAGTTGCCGGGACATGTTGCCGCCCTGGTCAAGGATCGGGACTTCGCGCTCGCCGCGTTGCCGTCGCCGCGCGACTCAGTCTTCAGTGGAGAACCGCGCGACTCATATGCGAACTGGCTGGGCGTTGACTGGCAGCTCGACGCGGCTCAGACTAAGGCGGCCGTACGGCAGATGGCGGGTTCCCCTGACTGGCTGGTAGTCGATCATTACGCCCTCGATTCGCGTTGGGAAGAACTCCTGGCAGCGGAGGTAGGTGCGGTTCTTGTTATTGATGACCTGGCCAACAGGCAGCATCGCTGTCGAGTCTTGCTGGACCATAACCTGAGCCCGCAGGGCGAGGCCCGGTATCTAGCCTTGGTACCGAATGGTTGTCTCCTGTTGTGCGGACCAAGATATGCGTTGCTGCGCCCTGAGTTCGAGGTGGCTGCCGCCAAGCCGCGAGAGCGGGACGGGACTGTAAAGCGACTGCTCATCTTTTTTGGCGGTGTCGATGCCACCGGAGAGACGCTTAAAGCGTGCGAGGCAATAGCGCAGTGCGGGCGAGATGATCTTCAGGTCGATGTCGTAGTGGGTGTCGCTAACCCTCGCCGCAAGGAAATACATGAAGTTTGTGAGGGCCACCCGATGCTGAACTTTCATGGTCAGGTCAGCAACATAGCCGAGCTGATGGCTGCGGCCGATTTGGCTATCGGCGCCGGCGGTACGACCACGTGGGAACGGGCATTTTTGGGGCTGCCGAGCATTGTGATACCGGTTGCAGAAAATCAGGTGCCGGGCACGGTGGCAATGGCTGCGGCAGGGGCGATCTGGAATCTCGGGTTTTGTGGGGATGTGACGGTCGAGAAGATCGTTACGGCCTTGAATCATGCCTTCGAGCACCCCGAGGAAGTTCAGCATATGGCTCGGCGTTCCCGGCAGTTGTTCGGTGAGAACCCACGATCCGGCGCGAGACTGGCGGCGGACATAATCTACGAGGTGGCCGGTGCCCAAGCGTGACGCCTGCAATCTGCGTCCGATGGCTGAGACTGATCTCGACCTGGTGCTTTCCTGGCGAAACCAGGAGCGCATTCGCCGAGCGATGTACACTGACCATGTAATCTCGCTCGATGAACACCGTGCCTGGTTCAAGCGAGTGTCTGAAGACAAGAGCAGGCTCCACTTCGTGTTCGAGTGCGACTGCCGGCCCGTGGGTGTCGTAAACGTAGTCGATATTGACTGGACGCACAGCCGGTGCGTCTGGGGTTTCTACATTGGTGATGAGTCCGCCCCGCGCGGCGCCGGGACCGCTATGGGCTACCTGGCTCTTGAGTTTATTTTCGAGAAGCTCGGCCTTCACAAAGTGGTCGGCGAGGCGCTCGCCGACAACGAGGCCAGTATCTGCTATCATGAGAGGCTGGGGTTTGCCCGCGAGAGGTGCCTCGTTGACCACATTTGTAAGGGTAGGGCATTTTTCGATGTCATTACCTTTGGCTTGCTCAATTCGGATTGGTATAAGGTGAAAGATCAACTGGCCGCGCAAGTGTTTGGTGAGAGCGTTTGAAGAGTATGCGTGTGATAGTCGTTTCTGGGCGGCGGATCGGCCTGAACCAGGAGCCGTTTATTGTCGCGGAGATGTCCGGTAATCATAATCAGTCGCTGGAGCGCGCCCTGACCATTGTCGATGCCGCCGCGGCTGCCGGTGTGCACGCCGTGAAGATCCAAACCTACACCGCCGACACGATGACCCTCGATCTGAACAACAACGAATTTCGCATCGACGATCCCCATTCGCTCTGGGCTGGGCGTTCGCTTTACGATCTCTACCGAGAGGCGCATACCCCCTGGGAATGGCACGAGGCGATTTTCGCACGATGTCGTGAAAAAGGCGTAATCGCATTTAGCACGCCCTTTGACGAAACCGCGGTCGAGTTTCTCGAGACGCTCGGAACGCCGATGTACAAGATCGCTTCTTTCGAGAATGTAGACACTCCTCTGATTAAGAGAGTTGCGGCCACTGGGAAACCGCTTATCATTTCCGCAGGCATGGCGAGCGAAGACGAGCTGCGCGAGGCGGTCGCCGCGGCCCGCGACGCCGGCTGCGAGCAGCTGGTACTGCTGAAGTGCACGAGCGCTTATCCGGCGTCGCCCGAGACAATGAACCTGCGTACTATTCCTGACTTGCGAGCGAGGTTTGGAGTCGAGGTGGGGCTTTCGGATCACACGCTCGGGCTGGCCGCGTCGATTGCCGCGGTTGCGCTCGGGGCGACCATTATAGAAAAACACTTCACCTTGGCCCGCGCCGATGGCGGGGTGGATTCCGCCTTTTCCCTGGAACCTGCCGAGATGGCTGAACTGGTGCGGGAGACCAAGCGGGCCTGGCAGGCGCTCGGGCGGGTGGTGTACGGGATCACGGCCGCCGAGGAAAAATCGCTGCAATTTCGCCGTTCTCTTTATGTGGCAGTTGACATGAAGAAAGGTGATATTTTCAGCTTGGAAAATGTGCGCCGCGTGCGCCCCGGCCTGGGCCTGCCTCCGAAGTGCCTCGACCGGGTGCTGGGCAAGAGGGCTGCGTGTAATATCGCCCGTGGCACGCCGTTAAGCTGGGAGTTGGTGGAGTAAGCCGGGTTTGCCCGATGGGACACAGTCTGTTATGAGCCAGAGGATGTTCAGCAACTCCATGATGACGGCCGTGGAGACGGCTGTCACCATGGTCATGGTGATTATCGCCACGCCGGCGCTGATTGAGAACTTCGGCGTTGCCAGCTACGGCGCGTTTGTGTTTCTGAATATTTTCAGCATCTACGGGGCGCTCTTCTTCTTCGACCTGGGCATGGAAGGATCGCTCACGACCTATATCGCTCGCTACGACGCCTCATCTGACCGGAAAAAGATGCAGCAATCGCTCGTGGTGGCGATTCTCTACTACGGCACACTCGGGGCGCTGGTCGGGTTGGGCCTTCTGTTCGCCTCGGACTTCATCGCCTACCGATTCGTGGAAGTCAAAGGGGAACTCAGCCGCGATGCCGTGAAGGCCGCTTTGCACATCTTGTCGGTAAACGTGCTGCTTCAGTTTCTCGCGCTGCCGTTTGTGGCGGTCCTTCAGGGCCTCAGACGCTATGTGCTGACCAAGTCGGTGAACACGATTGCCACGGTCATTCAGTATACGCTGATCATTATCGTATCATACTATCACGGCTCGATTGACAAGGCGTTCCTTGTGGTCACCTGCATGAGTCTGGCGAGACTGTTGTTCTATCTCGGCACGTTCACTATCGGAATCCCACAGTTTCGGCCGATGAGCCTGCGTGTCGAACTTTCGCAGCTTCGGGTCCTGGTCAGTTACAGCTCCGTGCTGTTCGTCTGTCGCATTCTCGGCCTCGTGAACAACAATGTCCACAAGCTGGCCATCTGGCTCTACATGCCGGTTACTAATCTGGCGATTTACGATGTTGTTGTGAAGCCGTCGAACGCCCTTCGCGTTCCGGACACCGTGGCCGGCACCTCGATCATACCCGAGGTTGCCCGTCTTCACGCGCTTGGCCGCAAGGATGAAATCGCCGGCATGTACATCCGCCTGATCCGCTACACCTATCTGGTGCTGGTGCCGATGGTGGTGTTTCTCGCCGTATTCATCTCGCACTTGCTCCGGATCTGGGTGGGGGAGCAGTTTGTGCCGTACGCCTGGGCCGTCTACATCCTGCTGTTTGCGTTTCTGCTGGCGCCGGTGTCATCGCAGGCGTTTCTGTCCGTGGTGGGGCTTGAGAGGATTCGCAACGCGATTTGGATTTCGATTGTCGGCACCGCGCTGAACGCGACCCTGAGCCTCACTCTGCTGCACTACCTCGGTCTGGCCGGGCTGCTTCTGGCCACCGTGACTATGTATGCGTTCATGTTCTGGCCTTATATCCGCCAGCTGGCACGGCATGTGGGATTGAGACCGACCACTGTTGTGGCTGCAATCGGAAAGACGCTCGGTCTCGCCGCCCCATTCGCGGGAGCATACCTGCTAGTCGAGCACTTCCTGAGTGGGCGGACTCTTATAATGCTCGGTGTTGCCGCAGTGATCGGCATCGCCCATCTGGCCGCGGAGTATCACTGGCTGCTGAATGGCCGGGAACGCGATTTTGTAGGTTCGCGCCTTGGCCTGGGATCGCGTTTTACGGCCGAACCCTCGACCCATGTGCGGGCCGATCAGCCTACCCCTCTCAATCCCCGATGACTGAGGACAGCCCTGTGGCGCACTCGTCCAACTCGACATCAGCAGCGCTGAACCTGTTCGTGGCGCACAGTCCGTTTCAGCGTTTCATCGCCGACCATATAGTCAGACGTATGCCTGAATTCCGGGACAGTAACAATTACCTGATTGTGGACGGGAGCACTCAAGAAGCGGAGGTTGATCGCACCGGCTGGCGCGAGGTCACTATCTGTGATCCGCCGGTGGGCGCATCAGTGGTGGGCGCGGGACCGCGGATGCGCACAGTCATTCAGTGGGCGGTCTACTTGTGCCGACAGTTTCGCGCGACAAGACTCTTCCTGACTAATGTTCAATGGCCCCTGAACAACGTGCTTCGTGCGACGCTGCGGAATGAGACGTCTTGGTTCTTGGTCGAGGTGTGCAATTACCCGGAAGGCATCGGCAGTCTCGGGCTCGTATATCCTGACTGGCGACAGAAGATGCGCGATACGGCCAAGAGCGTTCTGGGAGTGCTCACTGGTGTTCCGTATCAGCCCTTGCGGGAGGATCTAATGGGCCTCGAACGCAGCGATCGAATCTATTCGCTGATGCCTCACCTGTTACCGGAGCACTTGCAGGCGAAGGCCATCACCATTCCTCCTGTGCCCATATCTTCGTATGCCGGCGACAGCCGCACTTGCGTGTTCCTGGGTCAGAACGATCGCCTGGTGCCCAAGCGGTACAGACGACCGCTGGCGGAGGCTGCTGCGTCATACTGCCGCCTGCTGCCGTACACGCGCTTCCTGTTCAAGTCCCATCACTATGGCGAGTCGCAGGACCAGCGGAATGTATTTGTCGGGGCCGGATTCGAGCCGCTGGCCAATTCGCGGCCGATCGAGCAATTACTGGCCACTGACCCGGCCGCATGTGTGGTGTCGTTTAATAGCTCGGCACTCGTTCACTTGAAGATGATGTACGGAGATCGCATTCGCTGCGTGGCCTGTTTCCCGGACCGCTTCGGAAAGCTGGCCGGGCAGCGCACGGATCGGGCGGACTCTGTGAGTTCGCTGTTTGCACGCTGCGGGGTAGAGATTTGGGAGCGGGACCCGAGAGAGCAGTAATGCAAGAGAGTTTTGTATGGTAGCAGTCAATGCCACAATGGTAGTGGCGCACCTGGTGCTGGTTGCATGGGTACTCCACCGCTTGCGCGCCTATACGGTGCT
>JBFMGC010000084.1 GCA_040752815.1 Candidatus Zixiibacteriota bacterium | reverse complement strand
GGACAGGTTCGCTTCAAACCTGCCGTGCCACAAAAAAACGCCCGTGCTGGACGGGCGTCGAGTGTTATCTCTTCGAGACGGTTGTCTCTTACTGAGACTTGACTAACAACCGCCGCTTGAGTACATTGTGCACTAGATACGCGACGTTCAACCACCTGTCAAGGGAAAAATATGAGCGGCGAAAATGAAAAATCAGTCTACCTGGGAATCGACCTTGGTCCCAACTCTGTCGGTTGGGCGCTGATCGATACTTCGGGTGCCGGCACATGCGAATTGGTCAGCTCCGGGGTTCGGGTCTTTGAGGCCGGACTAGACAAGCTCGAGTCTGACGGCAAAGGGGAATCTCGCAATGTCGCCCGCCGCGAGGCGCGCCAGGCCAGGCGCGGGGTTGAACGAAGGGCGCGGCGGCTGGCGAAAATAGCCAACGTCCTTCAGCGGGCCGGTCTATTGCCTGAGGGCGATCTGACCGACAGCGAGATGCGGCACATGGTAATCACCGAGCTGGATCTTAAGGTCGATAATCCGTACAAGCTCCGCGCCCGCGCTCTTGATGCAAAGTTGTCCGAGCATGAACTCGGCCGCGCACTTTATCATTTGGCGCAGCGAAGGGGTTTCCTGAGCAATCGCAAGTCGACCCCCAAGAAAGACGATGACACCGGAAAGGTCAAGAAGGACATCAGCCAACTGAAGCAGGCTATCGAAGCAGCCGGGGCGCGAACCCTCGGCGAATATTTCAGCCGCCTCGATCCGTTCCAACATCGGATACGCATGCATTACACGCACCGTTCGATGTATGAAGACGAGTTTAAGAAGATCTGGGAATCGCAGCGCCGGTTTCACCCTGACGTACTGACAGACGATCTGAGAAAGAAGCTGCACCGTGCGATCTTCTTCCAACGGCCACTGAAGAGTCAGGCGCACTTAATCGGTAAGTGCGAGCTGGAACCCAAATACCACCGCGCCCCTATGGCTCTGCTATGTGCCCAACGCTTTCGGTATCTACAGACCATCAACAACCTGAGGGTGATAGACGCTCCCGGCAGAGAAACTGATAGTCTGACCGTAGCCGAGCAATTTGCACTGGCCCAAGAGTTGGAATTCAAACAAGAGATGACCTTCGGTGCCGTGAGAAGGCTATTGAAACTGCCAAACACCAGTAAGTTTAGCATCGAACTGGGTGGTGAGAAGAAGATCAAGGGGAATCGTACCGCCGCAAAGCTGGCAGCCATATTCGGTGTCGACCGCTGGAAGTCTATGACTCCGGAGGAGCATGACGCCGTGGTAGAGGACTGGCGAAGTATCGTCAAGGAAGAAACGCTCAAGAAAAGAGCGATAACGAAGTGGGGCCTTGACGAAGCCGCCGCCGACGAGCTCAGCAGCCTGGAACTTGAGGAAGGCTATTCTTCGTTGTCCCGGCAGGCTATCATTAAGCTGTTGCCCCGGCTTGGTTGTGGTGAGGCCGTTCAAACCGCAATCAAAGCCGTGTACCCGCAGCGCTTTGAGAGGATCGGAATAGCCGTTGATTACCTGCCGTCGGTTCGAGAGCACTTCGCTTCGTTGCGGAACCCGATAGTCGAACGATCTCTTACAGAACTGCGCCGAGTGATAAACGCCATCGTCCGGGAATATGGCAAACCGGCCGTGATTCGAGTAGAATTGGCACGGGAACTAAAACAGCCGGCGAAAAGCCGCCAGGAGACCGTAAAACGTAACCGCGCCAATGAAGAGGATCGCAAATGGGCGGCCGAAAAAATACTCGAGGAAGCGAGAATCGCGAATCCGTCGCGGAGTGACATTCTGAGGGTTTTACTGGCCGAGGAGTGCGAGTGGACCTGCCCCTACACCGGCAAACATTTTGGCATGACAGAGATTGTCGGGGACTCTCCCCAATTCGATATCGAGCACATCATACCGCTCCATCGTTGCCTCGATGACTCCTACATGAACAAAACCCTCTGTCTTGCTAAGGAAAACCGAAATGGCAAACGTGACCGCACGCCATTTGAGGCCTATTCCGGCACGCCGCAGTGGGATGATATCATCGATCGGGTCAGCAGGTTCAAGGGCAAGGCGGCACCGGCTAAATTGCGGCGTTTCCGGATGAAACCAGAGGAGGTTAACGAACTTCTGCACAACTTCACGTGGCGGCAGTTGAACGACACAGCCTACGCCTCCCGTCTGGCGAAAGAGTATCTCGGTTTACTGTATGGCGGACAGGATAGCGATGGGATTGACTCATCAGGCCACCGCCGCGTTCAGTCCACCAACGGCCAGGTCACCGCCTTTCTACGAAATGTCTGGGACCTCAACAAGATTCTCGGCGACGGCCCCGGCAAATCCCGCGATGATCACCGCCACCATGCCGTGGACGCCATTGTCGTGGCCCTCACCGACCAGGGGGTAGTCAAGCGGCTCAGCGATGCCGCCTCACCGGCCGCGCGGGAACGCCGTCGCCAGTTCGGTAAGGTGCCCCCACCCTGGGAAACTTTCGATGAGGATGTTCGCCGGGTAATCGGTCAACTGGTGGTTTCCCACCACCTTGACCGACGAGTGCGGGGTCAGTTACACAAAGATACGTTCTACAGCGTACAGCGGGAAGACAAGGACGGGAAAAAGTACGTCCACATAAGAAAACGGATTGAGGATTTGAAGCCGAAGGAGTTAGAGGACATAGTTGACAAAGGGGTGCGCCTCGCTATCGAGAAGAAGCTTCAGGATCTGGGCGAAAGTAACCCCGCCAGGGCCTTCAAAAACATTGCCAATCATCCGGTCATGACCGGCAAGGACGGTTCTACGCGGCCGGTCCACAAGGTGCGTATTAAGGACCACCAAAGCACTGTTGATGTCGGCTCGGGTCACCGCCTCCGTCGGGTCGTCCTTGGAAACAACCACCATATGGAAATTGTCAAGGTGCTGGACGAGAAGGGGAATACCAAACGTTGGGAAGGGTATGTGGTCAGCCTGCTGGAAGCCTGGAAGCGGCTGAACAAGGAAGAGCCGGTGGTGAAGAAAGATCACGGGCCGGGCAAGTGCTTCCTGTTTTCCTTAGCCAATGGTGACGTAATTGAACTCGACCACGAAAACGGACAGCGAGGACTATGCGTGGTCCGGACCATTGAGACAAATTCCAAGATTAGGTGGGTGAAAACAAACGATGCTAGGAAGCTGGCAGGCCGCTCGAAGTCTGGTGAAACGGCTCGGCCCGACCCACTACGCAAGAGGAACTGTGTCAAGATGACCGTTGATCCGCTCGGCCGGGTCCGGCGAGCGCGAGACTGATAGCCGAGGTTCCTTCAGCCCCGTTCCTGATTTGTCGATACCCGTAATGGGGTATGAGAGACCGGGTTATCGACATATCCGACGAGGGCGCCGGGCTTAGCGTCCGGAACGAACAACTCGTTATCCGCCGGGGCGAGGTCGAATTGACAGTCCCACTCGAGGATCTAGCGGCCCTGGTCGTGTCCCATCCCGCCGTCCACTACACCCAGGCAGTACTAACCAGCCTTTGCCGGCATGGCGGGGCGATGGTAGTTTGCGATCAGAAGCGTCTTCCTATAGGTATGGTCATGCCGCTGGTAGGACACTCCACCCAGACCGAACGGTTTGCCGCCCAGCGGGAAGCCTCCGTCCCTCTCCAGAAACAGCTCTGGAAGCAGGTCGTTCGCGCCAAAGTAGTGGCTCAGGCCAGACTGCTAAAGCGACTCTGCGAACACGACCACGGGCTTGCCCAGCTAGCTCGGTCCATACGCTCTGGTGATGCCGGAAATATCGAAGGACAGGCTTCCCGCCGCTACTGGCCGGCCATATTTGGGCCGTCGTTCCGGCGCGATCCTATGGCCGAAGACCATAACAAGTTGCTGAATTACGGTTACGCCGTGCTCCGGGCCATGGTCACCCGGGCTATCTGCGCTTCCGGTTTGCACCCGTCGCTCGGCATCCATCACCATAACCGATACGATACTTTTTGTCTGGCTGATGATCTTATGGAACCGTACCGCCCCCTGGTCGATGAGATCGTAGTCCAACTTGTCCGCGAGCGCGGCGCCACCGTTCCGCTGGACAAAGACTGCAAGGCGGCGCTGATAGGCGGGCTGGCGTCACGCCGCTTTGAAGCTGATAAGGAAAAGCGAACCTTGTTTGACCTGCTGACCGGAGTGACAGCGTCGCTTGCCGGTGTCTATACCGGAGAACGAAGCAGATTGTATCTGCCGATACTATGATATGGCTCCCAACCAGCGCAATCTGTCGGGGTACCGTGCCGTGTGGCTGATGTCGATGTTTGATCTCCCGGTGGACTCCCCCAAGGCCCGCCATGACTATTCACGGTTTCGAGTGGGGCTGCTCAAGCAGGGTTTCTCTATGCTTCAGTTCTCAGTCTATGCCCGTTATTGTGACAGCGACGAGCGAGCCGAGGTGTTCCGGCAGCGGATTAAACAGATGCTGCCCCCGGCCGGTGAGGTCAGACTGGTTACAGTTACCGACCGGCAGTTCGCCCGTATGCAGGTGTTTCTGGGGAAAAAACGGGCTCCAACCGAAAAACCGCCGGAGCAATTGATGCTTTTTTGAGCCGGGAATCACGCCAAACCCCCTGCAATACATGGGGATTACAGGGGGTATAATGTACTCAAGCGGCGGTTAGCGTCAAGTCCCAGCTGTCTGTTATTGCCTATTGTGTGCATAGTAATGTACTCAAGCGGCGGTTAGCGTCAAGTCCCAGCTCACGTGACAGCTTTGCGCACGTCTATCCGAATGTACTCAAGCGGCGGTTAGCGTCAAGTCCCAGCTCAGAAGCGAAGCCCGAAGCTAACGGCAATTAATGTACTCAAGCGGCGGTTAGCGTCAAGTCCCAGCATAAAACATGGCATAGTAGCTCCTATGGTTAATGTACTCAAGCGGCGGTTAGCGTCAAGTCCCAGCGCGCGTCCACGTGTCCCCCGCAAAGAAGTTAATGTACTCAAGCGGCGGTTAGCGTCAAGTCCCAGCTGGTTCAAAGCAAAAGGCGCAAGGGAAACTAATGTACTCAAGCGGCGGTTAGCGTCAAGTCCCAGCCCATTCGCGGCTTTCGTCCGACGCTCCTGAAATGTACTCAAGCGGCGGTTAGCGTCAAGTCCCAGCTAACGCGATAGCAGGTGTCGGAAACTTTAATAATGTACTCAAGCGGCGGTTAGCGTCAAGTCCCAGCCGTTACCTCGTCGGGGTCTTCAGCGCTAAAAATGTACTCAAGCGGCGGTTAGCGTCAAGTCCCAGCCGCGTTGCAACGGGACGCGCGCGACTACGGAATGTACTCAAGCGGCGGTTAGCGTCAAGTCCCAGCTTCAGGCCCGCGGAGCGGACGGCTCTGGCGAATGTACTCAAGCGGCGGTTAGCGTCAAGTCCCAGCACGCGGTTAGGTGTTCGCACACGCCGTAGAATGTACTCAAGCGGCGGTTAGCGTCAAGTCCCAGCAGCACTCCGGACGCATTGGCATCGACGTGGAATGTACTCAAGCGGCGGTTAGCGTCAAGTCCCAGCCATCGATAGCGTGCCGTGGGGATGTAGGCCAATGTACTCAAGCGGCGGTTAGCGTCAAGTCCCAGCTAGTTCGTCGAGACAAAGACCGGTAGCCCGAATGTACTCAAGCGGCGGTTAGCGTCAAGTCCCAGCATTCTGATCAGCTTCCCCGTCGTGGTCTGGAATGTACTCAAGCGGCGGTTAGCGTCAAGTCCCAGCCGTCGCACGCCTGTATGAAAACTCGCAGTCAATGTACTCAAGCGGCGGTTAGCGTCAAGTCCCAGCCGCCAAACTGCAAGTGCGGCGCGTCAATATAATGTACTCAAGCGGCGGTTAGCGTCAAGTCCCAGCCGTCGCACGCCTGTATGAA